>CAZLCQ010000214.1:0-1515 GCA_964557995.1 uncultured Dehalococcoidales bacterium | reverse complement strand
GGGTGTGGCCCGAACTCCTTCATAATCCACATTGTGGAGGATATCATGGGCGGCAAGCCTCTGGGGCAGCTGGAAATAGACGAGCATGCCGCTGAGGCCGGTATAGTCACCCGCCTGGAAGCTTTCGTTGATACGATTAAGGGATTTGCCCATTCTGCCGGGAAACTTGAAGCGCCGCATAAAGAAGATGTCTATCGACAAGCATTTCCGCCTGTCATTGATGCCAAGAAGACCTTCATTATTCCCAGGATGGCGCCGCACATTGAGCTTGTCGCTGCGCTTCTGGAGGGCAGCGGCTTCAGAGCATTCGTGCTTCCCGAAGCCAATGAGAGCAACCTACTGTATGCCGATAAGATAACGTCCGGCGTGGAATGTTTGCCCTACCGGGTGACTTTGGGCGACTTCCTGAGGTTCTGCTACGAAGATGGCACCGAACTGAAGAATGTCGAGGCAATCATGGCCAGCGCATATGGCCCTTGCCGCTTCGGGAAATATGCTCTGGAACAAATCAAGATACTCAAAGAGGTGGGCTTTGACCTTCCGATAAGGACCACCGTGTCAAACAATGCGTATCGAGATAGTGACATCAGCCCTCGTTTTGCCCGCCTCGCCTGGAAGGGCTGCGTGGCTATTGACAGTCTCCAAAGATTGCTCTGGCGCACTCGCCCATACGAGAAGCGGCCAAGCTCGGCGGACGAGATGTTCGATGAATACCTGGGCAGAGTTGTCGGCCGCGTCCGTAAGAAGGAAGGTTTTGATGATGTTCTGCGCCGGGCAACTTCTGATTTCAAGTCTCTCATCGACCCCGAACTGCCCCGTAGACCTGTGGTGGGCATTAATGGCGAAATCTTTTTGCGCTCCAACAGATTCAGCAACCAGGACCTGGTCAGAGAGTGCGAGAAGGTTGGGCTGGAGGTTGTCGTTTCTTCCATCGGGGAATGGATGAAGTATATTTTCTATCGGCATGTTGAGGATGCCATAAAGGACCGCAAATTCCTGAAGGCGATTGCTAGCTATGCTATAAAGCGCGCCTGGGAACATGACGAGCACAACGTAATCAAATATTTCCGGGGCCTAATTGATGAGGAAGAGCCTTCGACGGGGGAGTTACTGGCACAGACGAGCCATTGGCTCTCTCCCAGATGTGGAAGTGAAGCAGTTCTCAGCTTAGGCAGTGCAATCGACTGGTTGGAGAATCCTCACTTTGCTGGTGTGATATCGGTAATGCCACACGGCTGTATGCCCGGTGGAATTGTGGCAGCCATGTCAGAGAAGTTCAGCGTCTTATATCGCAAACCCTGGATCAACCTCACCTATGACGGCTTTGTGGAAAACACCAACCGGACGAAGATCAGTAACTTTGCTGAGATCCTCAGATTTTGCAGCCAGGACGGGAAGAAAGGCTCTTAGTATTTGCTCGGCAGCTACTTGAGATGGGTTGAATACACATCATCTATTTTTTCCCGCTGATTCAAGTCATAGGATGTTTTAATTTTTCAAAAATGATATACTAAG
>CAZLCQ010000213.1:0-1559 GCA_964557995.1 uncultured Dehalococcoidales bacterium | reverse complement strand
GTAAGCGGCTTGACTGGGCTTGGCGGTGGTGTGCTCATAGTCGCCGTATTGGTGTTAGCATTGGACTTTCCTGTGCACACTGCCGTAGGAACATCGGTGGCCGCAATAATACTCGGCAGCTTGGGTGGTATTGCTGGTTATGTCGTGAACGGACTCGGGGTACCTGGACTGCTGCCCTATTCCATAGGCTATGTGAATCTCCCCATATGGTTGTGCCTGATAGCCACCAGCATACCCGTGGCCCAACTGGGAGCTCGGGCAGCACACGCTCTGCCAGCGAAACCGCTCATGTACATCTTTATTGCTTTTATGGTCTACGCGGGCCTAGAGATGATAGGGGTTTTCCACTGGATACAAGCTCTCTAGCTCCAATAGGGAGCAAAAAAATCAGCGAAACAGCCACACCTACGGGTCTACCACAGCACGCTGCATATGGGCTGCAAGAACTCGAACCGGGTAGAGTAAAGGCAGACAAGGAGCAAGAGGCCCAGGACTATCAGTATTGCTGCGCCCACTGGCCTGGTATACTTTGAATATCGGTCTCCGAGGCTTGACGTCAGAGCAAAGGCAGCTGTGCCGAAGATAACGAGGTCGTCGAGCATAAAGAAGAGAACATACAGCAGGATGTAGCCGTAATACTGGAAAGTCGTGAGGCCAGCCAGAGATAGAACCCGAGTGAAAACCGCCGGAACTGCTGCTGAACATACGAATTCGACCATATTCACCGTGAAGGCCAGCGCTATGATTCCTGCCAGAATCCCCCAGGTTAAAGGAGATGAGACAATCTTCTGTACCTTGGTCATGGTCTTCTTACGGGATTCCTCATCGGTGACAGTACAGACGATGGCGCCTTTTGTCGCTATCACCTCCCTTATCTGCAATGCCCCTCCACCCAGAGCGACCAGTCCGATCACAACTGTCACCGGCTTGACGTAGCCAATAAACAAGAAGAGATTCAGCCACACTGTCATGAACAGAAAATAGAGGATTCCTGAAGCCAAGACAAAGGAGCCCACAATCAGCCATATTCTCTTTCTATCTCTCAAGGTCGCTACTATGGATATGAGGTAAACAAGCACCCACATAGCACAGGGGTTGAAGCCATCCACAACACCTAGGACGACCGCCAAAGCTGGAAGTGAGTAGTCAGCCAGTACAATCTCACCTATGAGGGGCAATACGATCGTGTCTCGGGGTTCTTCGCCCGTGGGCGGCGGGCAGTCCCCTGCCAGACACTGTTGCAGGGCTTCTTCGATCGCCCTGCCTGTTGTCTCCTCGGATTCCCAATTACCGAATACCTGGTTCCCAAAGATTGTTATGGGAAAGCTCGGTTCGTATTCTATCCCTCGCTCCTCGAGCATCTGGTCCAATAGGGCGCGTCCCTGAGGTGTAGTGACATCGTGCTGAACAATCTGAATTGAGGGGTATGTGTCGGCTAGCCTTTCATTGAAAGGCCTTTGGTCATCGCAGTGTGAACAGCCGGTAACGTAAAAGAAATGTACCTCATACCCCTCGCCGGTGTTTGACGTTCCCTGACTTGTAAACCCGATGACTATTCC
>CAZLCQ010000212.1:0-1577 GCA_964557995.1 uncultured Dehalococcoidales bacterium | reverse complement strand
CTTCAGTTGTAATGCCTCTTGTCGGGAGAGCGAAAGTCACTCGTGAGATCTCATCACTACTGAACATCGAATCTGCCATGAACGGTGCCTTGGTGATTGTGATTGCGCTTGTCATCCTGGAAGTCATCACCGCGGGGGCAACCGGGAACATAGGCCCTGCAATTGCCAAAGCGATTGGCATGCGCTTTCTTATAGGAGTGGGAATTGGTGGCGCCGCCGGTTTTGCCTGGCTCTGGGTGCTGACGTTCATAGAAGGCGAACTATACGATGATATCTTGACCTTAGCTGTCCTTTTCTTAATTTATCTGGCCGTGGAGAATCTGCAGGGCAGCGGGGCTATTTTCGCTCTCGTATTTGGCTTAATTCTAGGAAACGGCACGGATTTTGCCAGATTTCTACGCACTAAGAGGACTGTTGAGATCCACAATACCATGATGACATTCCACTCTCAAATATATTTCATAGTGAAGACATTCTTCTTTGCTTACCTGGGACTGATGATAACCTTTGACGACCCCAACGTAATTGTACCGAGTATCCTCCTGTCCCTGGTGCTACTGGGGGTAAGATGCATAGTAGTCCCTGCTATTTCCATAGGCAAAAAGCGCTTGCGTGCCAGCACAGGAATATTAGCTACCATGCTGCCACGAGGTCTATCAAACGCCGTGGTAGCTGAAATAGTTGTTGCCTCGGGCATTCCTAATGCGCGCCTCTATCCCGAGATAGCGATAGTGGTTATCGTGACTACTCTCATAATCTCAGCTGTAGGTATCCCGATCTTTGCCAGGAAACCGCCGCAGCAGGATAGTGGGACAGAAGAAAAAGGCGGTACACGAAATCCTCCTTGAGCCAGGGTCAAGCCTTGCTTCATAGAATCTCCTCTTTTTCATTGTGAGGCTGCCCCTCCTCTATCTTCACATCCAAAACATCTTGGGCGTGCTATAGCTGGGATGGAGACAAAGGCGGGGGCACAGACATCAGTAGAAAAGGCCGCTGTGAAACTGGCGGTCACTAAGTCGAGCCAGGTTATTTGAAGTCTTCTGTAGGACTCGCTAATATATGGACAATCAAGCAGGTAGCGATGTTATCGCGTGCCACGATGATAATCGAGAGGTCGCGCTTTTTGTTCGTCGCGACTAGCGTGGAGTGCCCAAGAGCTGGCTGCCTGGGCTGATTGCGGACGTGAGTCCCGTTTGCAGCTAGTTTATCCGGTTGCTCCGGGTGCATCAGATTAAGGGGTGGGGATGAGAGCCCCGCAGCGGAACTTTGAGCAAAGCAAAGGCCAAGAAACAGACTAAGGGGAAGCCCCCTAAGAGAGGCTCGCTCTGGTTTGCCTGGCTGCTTATAGCGATAGGTGTCGCTGGCATTGTCGTCTTCATCCGTACGGTCCCTATGAGCCAATCGCCCCCGGATCAGGCGGGGAACGCCACAGCAGCAATCATCGACCAGCTTTCCGCCAGCTTCCAAGAGAATGAGCAGTTTATCGCAAATGTCACGAGGGAGCTTGAGGACTACGGCTTTGAAGTCGACGTCTTCCAGGGCAATAACATCACGGTTGATTTCTACCGCCAGCTACC
>CAZLCQ010000211.1:0-1596 GCA_964557995.1 uncultured Dehalococcoidales bacterium | reverse complement strand
CTTCATCAAATCCAGGCATTGCGCCGCAAAGACCAGCGCATCCCTATCGGCGAGGCTTTGCCAATTGTCGAGGAGATTATAGCTGCCCTTCGCTCGATCCCAGGCGTGAAGAATCTCACTCCGGCCGGCAGCTTACGGCGCTTTCAAGACACGGTAGGTGACATTGACCTGATGGGCACCGCCAATGAACCCCAAGAGGTTATAGATCCTTTCGTCGCACTGCCTCTGGTAAGGCAGGTGCTGGCGCAGGGATCAACCAAAGCCAGCGTTATTGTCAGCGGCGGATTACAGGTTGATCTGAGAATGGTCGAGCATGACTCCTTCGGTTCTTTACTGCAGTATTTCACCGGTAGCAAACAGCACAACATTTCGCTGAGGGAAAAATGGCGTAAACGGGGACTGAAGCTGAGTGAATATGGGATAACTGTCGTAGCTACGGCCAAGCTGGAGAAATTCGCTACCGAGGAGGAATTCTATCGTCGGTTGGGGATCCAGTATATCCCGCCGGAAATCAGAGAGGCACAGGGTGAAATAGAAAGAGCTGAGCAGGGAAGTATGCCCAGCCTTGTGGAGTTGTCCGACATAAAGGGAGACCTTCATACGCATACTGATTGGAGCGATGGAAATGATTCCATCGAAGAACTGGCCCTAGCTGCCCAAGATATGGGTTATCAATATATAGCAATCACGGAACATTCGGTCGGACGTGGTATTGCTCATGGTCTTAGTATAGAAAGGCTGAGAGAGCAAGTTGGTGAAATCAAAGCTCTAAACCGGCGCTTAAGCGGGGTTCGTGTGCTCACGGGCACGGAGGTGGACATTCGAGCGGACGGTAGCTTAGACCTGCCGCACGAAATTCTAGCTGAACTAGATATAGTAACGGCTGCCGTGCACTCTGCCATGAACCAGAGTGAGGAAAAGATGACCGATAGGGTCATAAAAGCCATAGAAAATCCCGATGTTAACATGATTGCCCACCCCACCTGTCGCCTTATAAGAGAGCGTGAGCCCGTAGCCATAGACCTGGAAGCCGTGTTCCGAGCGGCAGCCAAGAGTAATAAGATTATGGAGATCAACGCCATGCCTGACCGTCTCGACTTAAAAGACGTCCACGCTTTCCGTGCTCGAGAATTGGGGGCAAAGCTCGCCATCGGGACCGATGCTCACAGCGTTGCTCACCTGGGCTTGATGCGATTCGGGATTGGCGTTGCCCGCCGAGCTTGGAGTGAGCCGCAGCACATACTGAATACCCTGCCCCTGGAAGAACTGCTCGCCGTTCTAAATAGGAAGAGATAGCAGCACCGCGTACTTTCCCGACTTGGACGGGACCTCATCCATGGAATCCCACAGAAATGCCGCATGCTTAATTCCATCATCGAAGATATCAGGAGGGATGACGAGATGAGAAGTGTCATACCGATCAGAAATGGTCGTACCTTCTCTGCGGGAACGGATATCTCAGGAGAAGCGCCACAGACAGCGAGGTAGAGATAAACCTAGTAAATGGTAGCTCACCAGGAGGCCGTGCGCTACTGCTTCCAGTTGGGATGCAAAACAGAGGATGTCCCGGAAGGCATCGTATCTTTCTTTGAAGAA
>CAZLCQ010000210.1:0-1607 GCA_964557995.1 uncultured Dehalococcoidales bacterium | reverse complement strand
TATAGATAAGTCTCTCTGTTTCCACCTGCCTCACAGAGATTTCTACGCCGAGGTTTTGCTGCCATTCCTGGATAATGGCGCCCAGATAGCTGGGAATGTTATTGCCATAGCCGTCAACGGTCAGGATAATGGGAGGCAAGTTCGAGATGTCCCCGTATTCTGAGGTGGCAATGAGCTCTTTCGCTTCTTCCACATTGTAGTCCAGTCCCTCAAGAGCCTCGTTGTAGCCAGGCATACCTGGCGGCAAAATACCGTCTGCTTCGCTTACCATGTCTCTCAATATCACCTTAATGATATGCTCTTTGTCTACAGCCAGACAGAAGGCGCGGCGCACATTAACATCGTCGAAAGGAGGCTCAGCAGTGTTGAAGCCAATATAATAGAGGCTGAGCTCGGGCGTTACCTCCAACTCTAGATGGAAAGGGTTAGTTTCATCACTGACTTCGTCAATGTAGTCCAAGTAGACAGGAACGACGTCAATCTGCCCTGTCTCGTACAAAGCCATGGGATCGGCAGCGACAAGAGAAAAGATGACGCTCTGTAATTTGGCTGGCTCGCCGTAGTAAATCTCGCTTCTCTCCAAAACTAGCTGCTGCCCCGGTGTCCATTTCTTCAGCTCAAATGGCCCCGTTCCGTTCGGCTCCAGCCACCAGTATTGCCCGGATTCCACATTGGCCCTATCAACCACGAAGGCAGTAGGATAAGCAAGCTTATCCAGGAAGTAAGCCTTGGGGGCATCAACTGTAACTTGAAGAGTGTAGTCGTCAATGACTTCCGCTCCGGAGATATCTGCCGCCTCTCCCGCCAGCATATCTTTGGCGCCAACGATATCGCCCAGATACGTGGCGGCTGTCCCAGAATCGGTGTCAGGGTCACAGGCTCGCTCCCAGGAGTATTTGAAATCGGCAGCTTTGACCTCCCTGCCGTTATGAAACTGCACTCCCTGACGCAAGTGGAAAGTATATACTTTCCCGTCGGAGCTTTTGTCCCAGCTCTCAGCAATATCGGGCACTATATTCAGCTCTTGGTTAAGGCGAACCAAGCCAGAGAAGATTTGCATGACGTAGGTGTGAGAAGACATGTCGGCAGAAATTGCCGGGTCAAGCGTTATGGGTCCGACATCCCAGAGGTGAAGGGTGTCTTGGCCATTCGACCAGGGCCAGCAGGCAATCGAAGGAGAAATGAGCAAAACCACCAATAGAACAGACAATAGTGCAGGACGCCAAATCCTCTTCACTGGTCACCTTTCGCAAAGAAAGACTGTAACGCTGCCATCAATTGAGAAGGCTTCTGACAACTCCCTGCCAATTTCTCAAAAGGACACAAATCTGTGCCATCGTAGTTAGAGATGTGAGACACTGTGTTTCTGCTATCAGCACTTACTCCTCTCTTCTTCAGCATTTCAAGCGCTGCGTCGCTTGCTACGTCGGCATACACCGAGGCTATGCGAGCATGGAGACAAAGCATTGCCACAGCCAGCCCCACAATGCGATCAGCCACCGCAGCATTATGCAAACCCTTTCCTATGCTCTGAACAGCTTGAAAGAATGGCGCTATTCCGCGCTCTCTGGAGCTGAAGACGACTCGCCCCTTTTTCACTATGACCA
>CAZLCQ010000209.1:0-1631 GCA_964557995.1 uncultured Dehalococcoidales bacterium | reverse complement strand
CTACGGGAGCGCTGACTCCAAAGGCACAGATGCCCAAACAGGGCCCGTGGGAGCTGGAAACTGTACCAACCACCTGCCCCTACTGTGGGATTGGCTGTCATCTGGAGCTGAGTGTTCTTGGAGATAAGATCGTAGAGGTTTCCTCCCCGATAGGTAGCCCGGTGAATGACGGCAACCTGTGCCATAAGGGCCAGTTCTATCCAACGACTCTTCATAACCTGAAGCGGCTCCGCACTCCACTGATTAAGCGAGATGGCACCTTGGTTGAAGCCAGCTGGGAGGAGGCTATAGCTTTAGCCGGTAGCGGACTGAAAGGAATCAGGGATAAAATCGGCAGCGACGGGTTAGCCGTATTATCCTCCCCCAAACTGACGAATGAGGAGAATTACCTGGTTCAGAAACTGGCTCGAGGTGCCCTGAGAACCAATAACATAGGTTCCCTGGCCGCTAACGGGGTGAATGACAGCACGATGAAATGTCTGGGCAGTGATGCCTCCACCTGTTCTTACAGCGACATCCTGGGCAGTGACCTTGTCGTTATCTTCGGCTGCGATATTACCGAAGAGTATCCCATCATTGCCATGAAAGTCAGGGAGGCAGTCCGAAGGGGCAGTAAATTGATTACGCTAAATCCCCATCCTACCAGAATGGATTCACTGGCAAGGATTGCTCTGAAGGTCAACCATCGAACAAGTGTAGATCTGCTTCAGGCAATGGTTGGTTATGTCACGGCCTATGATCTCGTCGACCACGACTTCGTCAGCGCTAGGACCAGCCGTTTCCGAGATTTTGCCTCAGCGATGAAGAGATATCCTTTGGGAGAGATTGCCAATATACCCTGGACAAGACCTTCCAAAATCATCGAGGCGATACACCTTTACGTCCGTGCCCGGAAGCCGGTGATAATAGTGGATGCCAATACGGCTACACCGGCTGAATTAGCTCTGCTGCATGAGTTGGGATTGATTACCGGTAATGTGGGGCGCGATGGTGCCGGTGTAATTATCCTCCGCACCGCAGGCAATGCCCAGGGTCTGATTGATATGGGTGTGACCCCGGATTATCTTCCCGGGCAGAAGCCAATCACCCATGTAGCTAACAGGCAAAGATTCGAAGCTGTCTGGGGCAAACCTGTACCTGTTACCAGAGGCATGAATTCCATCGAGATCATCCAGGGAGTGGAGAGAGGAACTATCCAGGGTGTCCTTGTTATGGGCAGCGATGCTGTCGGCGACATGAGGAACACTATCTTCGAACTCCCGATTTTCTCCGTGCTTATAGACACCGTGTTTCCTGAAAAACCACCCTACCCTGATGTGGTCCTTCCTGGGGCTAGTTTTGCCGAAAGTGACGGTACTTACACCAATTGTGAACGCCGGATACAGCATGTGCGTCGGGCTATCTCTCCACCGGCTGGTAAGCAGAATTGGGAGATTATCTCAGCTTTAGCAACTTCACTGGGATATCCGATGAATTATCCAGCAGTATCGGACATCTACCAGGAAATTATCGGACTTGTGCCGTTTTACAGGATTGCTGAGGATAGTAAAACCGCTAAAGGGACTACACAATGGCCATTATCCAAGAATCGTAAGTTTCGTTTCGAACGAAGCCTAGCTCGCACTAACCCC
>CAZLCQ010000208.1:0-1658 GCA_964557995.1 uncultured Dehalococcoidales bacterium | reverse complement strand
GCTCTATTCAATTAGCTGTACTTATCGACCGTGGCCATCGAGAGCTTCCCATCCGAGCCGATTATGTCGGCAAAAATATACCAAGCTCTCAAGATGAGGAGATACAGGTCCAACTTGAGGAAATTGATGGCGTAGACGGGGTAATAATCGGGAGTCTGGCCAACAGGCAGCTAACTAGAGGAAATTGAAGGGGGGAGATGTAATGAATCTAGCAAATAGAAATCTGGCGACAATAGACGATTTATCCAACGGGGAAATAGAAGCGCTGTTTTCTCTGACAGACGAGATGGCGAACTCCCCAAATGAGCAGTCTGAGCTATGCCAGGGGAAGATCATGGCCAGCCTGTTTTTTGAGCCAAGCACCAGAACAAGGCTCTCCTTTGAAGCTGCAATGCTCAGGCTCGGGGGTCGCGTCATAAGCGCAGTCGACATAGGGGCAAGCTCCCTCTCTAAAGGCGAAAGCATTGCTGATATGGCGAAAGTGGTCAGTAGCTACGCCGATATAATTGTTATCAGGCATCCCTGGGAGGGAGCAGCCAGGGTGGTTGCCAACTATGCTGGCGTCCCTGTGATAAATGCTGGCGACGGGAGCCATGAACATCCCACTCAAACCTTATGCGACCTCTACACCATTAGAAAAGAAAGGCAGGTCATTAAGGGACTCAGAATTGCTCTCTGGGGAGACTTGAAACACGGGCGAACAGTACATTCCCTGATCCATGCCTTAGCCAGGTTTGGTGCCACCATTCTCTTCTGCCCCGGCCCAGGGCTTGAGATGCCAGAGCATGTCCTCAGGAGACTAAGCACAGAATATAGAGGTGAATTGAAAAGATGCAGGGACCTGAACCAGGATCTTGAAACGAGACTCTTCCCTATCGATGCCATATACATGACCCCAGATAGCCCACATCAGCTTGCCATGCTACCTGATATAAGTATCGGAGTGGAGCTGAAGGCGGGGGTTGATGCTCTATATGTCACCAGGCTTCAAAAGGAAAGGCGAGCACCCACCATGGAGGAACAGGAGTCGAAGATAGGCTACCCGGTGGTAGATAAAAAACTCCTTAAAGGAAAAGAGTTTAAGAAAACACTTGTTATGCACCCGCTACCCCGTGTTGATGAGTTGACCCATGAGGTGGATGCCGACCCCAGGAGCATGTACTTCAAACAGGCAGCTTATGGAATGCCCGTCAGAATGGCGCTCATAGCCCTGTTATTGGGGGCTAAGGAAATCCAAATTACCAAAGAACAAGATTCCTTTGTCCGGAAGATAGATTACCCTGTTTATAAGCGAGATTCAGGGGTTAAGTGCTCTAATGCAAACTGTGTCTCAAACCAGGAAACAGAGGTAAAGTACATAAAGCCTGAGTTCAAAATAGTAAGTCGCGAGCCCTTAACATTGCGGTGTGTCTACTGCGACCATGATCTTCACCCTCCATATATCGCCAGTTCAGATTGGCATGAGGGAAAGTTGGAGAGCAAGAAATATCACAACGCTGATAGCCACTGGGCTCGCAAGATCAAACCCGAGAATCTGATTATCTTTGCTTCGGAAAAGGAAGCTCAGGCCCAGGGGTTCAAGCCTAGCAGCTATGCCAGACAATGAATAAGGAAACTGTGTTTCTGCTTATCCGCGGGGGTCATATCATTGACCCCAG
>CAZLCQ010000207.1:0-1738 GCA_964557995.1 uncultured Dehalococcoidales bacterium | reverse complement strand
CGAGATACTACCTTAGCTATGACATGAGACATGTTAACCTTCTGTGTATTCAATTATATAACAATTGTACCACCGGGTAACTAGCGATAGAAGACATGCTCGAGCTGGGGATTCCTTACAGGCAATTGTGCGTGTTTCTGGCACTTAATTATATCACTTGCTAGTTTAGTGAAGTTCGATAATAGCCTTTAGCCAACCCGTCGCCCAATCCAAAGGGCATACCCTTTCTTGATATTCAGATACCTGTCTCTGACCTATTTTGGATTTTGGCGATAGTGGTGTACATGCGGCCGTGTAGCAGGCGGATACAGGAATCAGCGGAGCAGTTCGATGATTCTTTGGAGGCAAATGATCAGTCCGTTAGCAGAATCCCTAGATTGGAAATCGGGGTGAGAGGTTTGAACCTCAGATCATCTAAACTCCATCCATAAGATTCATAGCTTCTCTATGAGCATGATTTCCCCAGCTCGATCGGGATGGACAAAACCAAATAGCTCTCTCTATTCGACTGAACCAACAGCGCCACAAAGTAAGAGCCGAAGCCGAGCCACGACTCTCATACCAACTACCCCATTACGCAAAGCTGACAAGCGAGAAGGCGCGTCATATCTTCGAGAGAACTATGAATGCTACTGCCCAGTCATAATAAAAATGCCCTATTCTCCGCTATGCTGAGCCTTCCTGGTCCTTGTGCCTGTGTCGTATAGTGGTATCATAAATATGGCAGCTGTGGCTATGGCGACGGAGATGACAAGATAACCTGTGGTCGGGCTGAACGCTGCAATTGGCGTAAAAATATAAGGCATAAAGAGAAAGCCCCCGATGTGTTCCCCCGTCAGAACTATGCCGGCTGCGCCGCCCGCAAATTTGGGGCCGATCGTAGGTAGCTCGACGGGGAAGGTCAGTAGAACTGCTAAATATCCGCAGAAGAAACCGCCTAGTGCACCCAGGATCCATGTCAGCATACTAACAGCGCTGACCCAGGCAAGAAAAAGAAGCACTGCGCTGAGCAGCATGCTCCATACCGCTACCGGTTTTCTCAATCCTAGTCGGTCGGAGAGCATTGGAAGAAAGAACAGTCCACAAACCATAGCGTACACCACAACCGAGGAAAATAATGCTGCTGTCCTTGGCGGAACATGATGTATCTGTTGCAGCATGACTGGAAGCGATGATATGTAACTGAGAATCGCTCCCAGGGAGAGGAACAAGATAATAAAGAGTATCCAAATATCCTTTACCCTGACGCTATGTCTCAAGCTTTGCCTGAGGCCCACCGACGGCTCAGTTCCCAGCATAGTCATTGGTGCACTTCTGCCCAGGATAGTCCACAAGGCTGCCGCTACCAGAGCAGCTATGCCTGTAATGAGGCAGGCTTGCTGCCACGTGGCAAAGGCACCAGATACGGCGAGGCCTGTGGCTGTCCCGACACCAACGCCTGAATAATAAAACCCGGTCGCCAGGCCAACCTGTTTAGGCGGGAACCACACAGCCACTAGCTTAGGCAGATTTGAAAATACCAATGCGGTACCTATTCCGAGGATGATACTTAAGCCAAACATCGGTCCGAAACTACCCGCAAATGTCCTGAAGATAGCTCCAAGTCCACCGAGGATTGCTCCGATACCTACTATTGGCCTTGCTCCATAGCGATCGGCTAGCGCGCCTCCTAGCATGGCAGCCACAGCGATACCCAGTATTGGTCCCGTTATAGTCAGACTATACTGGACTTGGCTAA
>CAZLCQ010000206.1:0-1748 GCA_964557995.1 uncultured Dehalococcoidales bacterium | reverse complement strand
CTGGCGGGATAGGCACCGCCCGCATTTTGAAGAGGTCGGGATTCGATGATGCCGGTAGATGGTTCACAGGGGATCCGGCGATCATGGTCTTTGGTTACTTCAAAGAAGGTAAGGGCGGCATGCGTGATATGCTATTCTCCATCGGATGTCATGACGACGAACATGGGATCACCTTCGCCAATGTAAGTGGCCCTAGAATGTTCTGGTCCCTCCAGAGGCTTCAAGAGGAGCCTTTGAGTCCAGGAAACGCCCTTCTTCGCTGGGGAAAGGCGATAGGAGTGATGGTTAAGATAGCGGATGAACTGGACGGGCAGATCTACTTGGATGGCAGGATTAGCAAACCCCGCACCAAGAGGGACATATCAAGGCTGGAGTGGGGTGCAACGGCTGCCGAAAAGATCCTGATCAAAGCGGGTTGCGACCCCTACAATATCGACCATTCGGGAGTAATTGTTGGCCATCCGTCTGCAACCGTCAGGGTAGGCAAGCTGGTGGACTCCAATCTGGAAACATCGGTCAAGAACCTTTACTGCTGTGATACCAGCGTCATACCTGACGCTTTTGGGGTGCCACCTACCCTAATAATTGTGGCTCTGGGTAAACGCCTATCCAGACGGCTGGAAACTATTCTCTAAACTTCTCAGATCGGGGGTTTACAATGGGGAAGCTGGCAATGGTGCTCCCCGTATTAAGAAAGAAGTATGGAGGGAAGAATAGATGACTATAAAAGAAGCAGAAGAGTTAACCAAACTAAGTGAAACCCTTTCTAACCCTTTTGTTGAGAGTTGGAAGAAGGAGGGTGGGAAGGTAGTGGGATACCCGTGTACCTATGTGCCCGAGGAAATCATTTACGCCGCCGGTATTCTCCCGTTCAGGCTAAGGGGAACGGGCTGTGTTGGGACAGCGATAGCGGATACATGGCTTACCAGAATTGCTAACTGTAGCTACGCTCGTAGCGTCCTTGAGCTGGCGTTGACTGGTGAGTATGATTTCCTCGACGGAGTGGTCTTCACCAATGGTTGTGATCACACACGACGTGCATACGACAATTGGAGGGCCCAGGAAAAGACTCCCTCATTCATGCATATGCTCCCGGTCCCGCATGTGCTCACGGAGGATGGGCTGCAGTGGTATAGGGAAGAGGTTATTACTTTCAAGGAACACCTGGAGAAGTCCTTTGGGGTTGAAGTTAAAGACGAAAGCCTGAAGGAAGCCATAAAGGTCTATAACGAAACCCGTAGCCTTCTAAAGCAATTATATGAGCTTAGGACAAAGAAAGCCCCTCCTATCACAGGTGCAGAAACCCTGAAAATCGTTATAGCAAGCGTTTCGATGCCCAGGGATAAGTATAATCAACTGCTGAAGGAATTACTGAACGAGATTAGCGGCAGAGAGGGCATCTCTGAGTATAGAGCCAGGCTGATGATAGCGGGGAGTATAAATGATGATCCAGCCCTGGTAGAACTCATTGAGGACCTTGGTGGCTTAGTGGTTGCTGATTCGCTATGTTTTGGGGCCAAGCTTTTCTGGGACTTGGACGAGGGAACGGGCGATCCTTTGGACAGTATCACTGCCCGTTATTACAATCATGTTTCCTGCCCGCGCATGTACGGAGAACTCTCCCAGAGGCTTGATTTCGTCAAAGATGCAGCAAAGAAAGCAGGTGTCGATGGTATTATTCTGCAGGCCATAAAGTTTTGCGACCTTCATGGAATCGAAAATGTGTTGTTGGAGGAAGCTTTAGAAAA
>CAZLCQ010000205.1:0-1756 GCA_964557995.1 uncultured Dehalococcoidales bacterium | reverse complement strand
ACATTGTGGGGCAAAAATTTGAAGCGGGGGAATACTTTATTCCTGACATGCTAGCCTCGGCCCAAGCAGTAAGCGCAGCAATGGACATGTTGCAGCCCTGGCTTGCCACGAGCGGCATTAAGATTAAAGGCACCATAATTGTGGCTACTGTAAAAGACGACCTTCATGATATTGGCAAGAATATAGTGTCTATTTTACTCCGGGGGTCAGGATATACTGTCAAAGACCTGGGAAATAATGTTAATACTCAAGCCATTGTAGATGCAGTAAGAGAGGAAAAACCACAGTTCTTGGGTTTGTCCGCTCTGCTTACCAGCACCATGGCCCGTATGGCAGAGGTGATACAAATGCTTGAGCAAAATGGGCTCAGGGAGCAGGTTAAGATTATAATCGGCGGGGCACCCGTCTCTGAGAAGTTTGCCAAAAGTATCGGTGCAGATGGATATGGCGCAGACGGCTTTCAAGCCGTAGCTGTAGTGGATGCTCTTGCTTCTAGCACAGAGAACTAGAATAGCTATCATTCTATTACAGATTCACTGCGGACTTTAATTTGAAGGGGGAATCTAGTGCCAAGAAAAGGAATACTGGTTAATAGACCATACGAGAGATTGACGAGGGAACAGGTGGAGCTAATTCACCGAGCTTCCATGCAGATACTAACTGACCCCGGGCTAATAAGCTTCAACAGGGAAGCGGTGGATATACTCCATAGTCATGGCGCGGCAGTTGAGTCCATCGCTGGTGACCGTCAGAGCTGGCAGGTGAAGATTCCAGAGCAATTGGTATTAAAAGCGCTGGACACCGCTCCCAAGACCGTGAAATTGGGGGCTCGGAATCCAGATAATGCCCTCATCATGCACGGTGACAAGCCCAGGGTATATTTTATCACGGGGTCGGAGACCAATATCTGGCTGGATGTGGATTTTCCTACCTATGTGAATAAGGCTGACCCTACCAGGGAGATTAAGGTACCCGAGTTTAAGCCCAGGCGAGGTACAGTTGATGACCTGTGCCAGTCAGCCCATGTTTGTGAGCATCTTGAGATGGTTGATGGCTACATTCGCACCGTGAATATCCAGGACCGCGACATAACCGAGGATAATAAAGACGTCAATAAATTCTTTGCCTCGCTTAACAACAATACCAAGCACTTTATGAGCGGGTTGACCAGTTTGAAGCAGCTTGACAACGTGGTGAGGATGGCAGAACTCATCGCTGGAGGCAAAAAGGCACTTGAGGATAACCCCATCATCTCGTTTATCACCTGCCTGGTAAAGAGCCCACTCCAGTTCGTCGATGACACCACAGCCACTTTCATTGAAGTGTGCCGCCGAGGATTGCCGGTTGCCGTGTCGTCATCACCACAAGCGGGCAGCACCGCACCTATGAGGGAAGCCGGTATCATGGCTCAGATAAATGCGGAGGTGTTGGCAGGTATGACTCTGGGGCAAATGGTAAAACCGGGGACTCCAGTGCTCTACGGTAGCGTGCCGGTCAGAGCCAGGATGGACACCCTGGGTGATTCTTACGGCTCTGTCGAGACCAGTCAATACAACATCGACTGCGTCCAGATGGCACGTTTCTACAGGATCCCCAACTATTCTACCTCTGGCGTCTGTGACTCAAAGATACCTGGACAGCAATCATCGATAGAGAGGCTGTTTTCGGACATAGTGGTGGCCATGTCAGGACCTCAATTCCTGCACTGTGCCTTTGGTTTGCTGGACTGTAATTCTGTCTTCTGTCTGCTTCAGGC
>CAZLCQ010000204.1:0-1765 GCA_964557995.1 uncultured Dehalococcoidales bacterium | reverse complement strand
TTCCACGGGGTGGCAGCATCCACAATCGCAAGGCCCGCCATCGGTGGCACATGGCTCACAGCAATATTTAACGCCATCCTTTTCATAGCCCTCTCCAACGATAGTGCAGCCACAAACCGGACATAGTTGCTCTGTCATTTTGACCTCCTTTCCAGACTCTTGTTGTTTATCATCGCCGCATACTATCTGCATGTTACTCAATTGTAGAAAACGCCACCCTTGTTGTATGTGACTTTTGTATCAATAATCAGCTATTTCGCCCTGATGTTGATCTTCAGACTATCTACTTTTTCGACTCCCTTTAACGGAGAGACCAAGCCGATTATTGTGTTGGTGATGATTTCCTTAGGGAAGGGGGTGAGAGGAAGTTCACTCCCATTGACAACTATTTTGACATCGTTGCGCTCCAGACGAAGTTCCAGTCCCTGTATACTTTCGGCTCCCTTCAAGGAAGAGACTGCACCGAGCACAGTGCGAGTCAGGAACTCGTCGACGAAGGGGTTGAGTTCGACAGATACATTGTTGACGTCAAGCTCTGTCTTAAGGTCCTTCTCCATTTTACACCTCCTGGCCTATAACTACGGGGTCCAATTCTGTTTCTGTTCAATAGGGAATCAATATCTGGCGACATCTTACTCCTTCTTCACCTTCTTCTTCACCTTTCCTTTCTTTACCTTCCCTTCTTTGAGCTCTTGATAAGTCTTGATTATTTCCTCCACGGAGCTTTCATCTTCTAGAGTTGTGAGGTCTCCTACGCTTTTATTATTGGCCACGGCCTTCAAAACACGCCGCAAGATCTTGCCGCTTCTTGTCTTGGGTAGCTTGGCGACGAAATAGACCTCATCAGGAACCGCTATAGGCCCCACCATTTTTCGCATATGGCTGGCAAAGTCCTCTTTCAAGTCCGGGGAAGGGTCAACATCTTCTTTAAGCCTGGCAAAGATGACAATGCTCTCGCCTTTCACCGGGTCCTCTTTGCCGATGACCGCTGCTTCAGCTACTTGAGGATGTGAGACAGCAGCGTCCTCTAGTTCAGCAGTCCCTATCCTATGTCCAGCGACCTTGAGTACCTCATCAGCCCTGCCTAAGATCCAGAAGTATCCATCTTTGTCCTTCACTGCGTAGTCGCCGGTATAGTAAACGCCGGGAAACCGTGACCAGTAGGCTTCCTTGTAGCGTTCGGGGTTTCCATGTACGCCAAGGAGCATCCCCGGCCACGGTCTCTTTATTATCAGGAAACCCCTCCGCTCTGATGGCACCGGCTTGCCATCCTCACCAACCACATCCGCTTCCACCCCTGGCAGCGGAAAAGTTGCTGAGCCAGGCTTCAAAGGCACATACTCTATTCCAGGGGTAGGTGAAATCATGATGCCGCCGGTTTCGGTCTGCCACCACGTATCAACAATCGGACATCTCTCACCACCAATATTGCGATAGAACCAGAGCCAGGCCTCGGGATTAATGGGTTCCCCTACGCTCCCTAGAAGCTCCAGACTGCTGAGGTCATGCCCCTTCAGAATCTCCTCTCCGTGGCCCATGAACATCCTGATGGCTGTAGGTGAGGTGTAGAACACGCTAACCCCATATTTCTCGATGATATCCCACCATCTCTCAATTGTGGGATAGTCGGGAGCTCCCTCATATAGGACTATGGCTGCCCCATGTGCCAGCGGAGCATATACTATTGAGCTATGCCCGGTGACCCAACCCACGTCAGCAGTGCACCAGTAAACCGATTCCTCTCGAAGGTCGAAGACCCACTTAT
>CAZLCQ010000203.1:0-1766 GCA_964557995.1 uncultured Dehalococcoidales bacterium | reverse complement strand
TTGAACTCGTCTATATCTCGGCCTCTGCAAGTTTTTCGGGGATTTCATCGCATTCGCCTACGAATCGGCAAATCTGTGATTCACCGCTGGGCTCAATATCATTACCGCTAGAGCACGAGGATACGTGAGGTACTGCAAAGACTGAAATGATACAGAAGGTGTCCTATAGCGCAGGTAATGTAGAGGTTCATTGGAGAAAGATGCTCGTCAGGTTTGTCGCGGTCCGAAGCTATTTCTGCACAGTTAGCAGAGAGCCCTCGGCCGTTGACTGCCGACAGGCGGCGTGGTATTCTGAGTGGCAACTTCGGGAAAGGAGTCAGAACATGCAGGCATTCAACAAACTCAGAATAGTATCACAGTCAGGAGACATTTTGCGTGTAGTCATTGGGATTCTGGTCTTTGGTTCGATTTGGGGCCTCGTGGAAGCTACCCTGGGTGGGGCCTTGCACCTTGTGCACTTCGCCTACAAAGGAGCGATTACAGGGGGCATCGGCATGGCAATCATGGCAGCATTTGTCGTCATGTATCGCAGGCCCAGACTTGTATTCTGGCTTGGAGTGATCGCCGCCCTGTTCAAGCCCCTGAGCGCCTTCATCTATGGCCAACCTGCCTTTGCTCCCTTCATAGTCAACCCAGCCTCAGCAATCCTTCTGGAAGCGCTAGGCTTCACCGTGGTGGCGAGCTTGTTGTTTAAAGGTTTTGAGAGCAGTGTCAAGACGCGGATTGCTACCGGTATTGCAGCAGGATACCTCAGTATCATCCTCTACGGCGTTCTGGCATCAGCAGCAGGTATGGGTAACTGGGCATCCTGGGGACTTGCTGAGAGACTTAGTTCGGTGTTCGCCAATGGCACAGGTCTAGCCATTGTGGGCACTTGTTTGCTTCTTCTGGGACATCTGGTGAGCATGAGGCTCCGACCCAATTTCTGGCAATTCATGATTGCAAAACCCAAAGCCTTCTGTGCTAGCAATATGGCCATCACGGCCTTTTGCTGGATCGGCGCGGCAGTTGCCTTGGCATCAGGTCTTTAGCGACACTGCTCGTTGTAGGTGAACCAGGGTCAGGCAAGACCAATTGGTGCAGGAAACACATTGACTGGCGGCCACAATCTGGTTCCATAAGAAGTTAACTCGCGGGTCAGAAAAAGACGACTCGTTGCTTCGGTGGGAAGAGTATTGACAGATGCTCACCCGCACGCTTCAAAAGGGACTCGAAGATCGATGAGAGAAAGGTGGGAAGAAGATGGCTGAAGCAAGAGCGAAACTCAGAAAGGAAGCCGAAGAAGAGAAAACATTCATAAAGGGACTTGGTTTTTGCTCTTTCGGCATAGGCTCGAATCCCGCGACCGTTGATGTTAAGAACGGCAAAATAAGTAGGATTAACCCTTACGTTACGATTGGAAGTACCAGGCCTAGGCATTCAATCCTTGGAAGATTGAGGCGAAGGTATTGATCGGGCAGTGGCGCAAGGAGTACAATCAAGTACGTCCTCATAGCTCTCTGCACTATGGGCCACCTGCGCCTGAGGCTAGAATGCCAGCAATACTAACTTAAGAAGTGGTATCCTTTATGGGGGCGCATCACCTAGACAGACTGTAAAAGAGTATGCCTGAGCACGTCTCGATCAATCGCATAGTCTTGGCGGCATGATGTTGCTACAATCTAGACAAAATCGGGGAGGGAGAGTTGCTCACCAAACAACCACGGGATACGTAGTCCATAATACGAGAGAAGGAAGTTATCCGTGTGACTAAGTCTTCACCGAAA
>CAZLCQ010000202.1:0-1777 GCA_964557995.1 uncultured Dehalococcoidales bacterium | reverse complement strand
ACTCTTTCACCAGCCAGGCCACCACCACTCACGCGGGCACCTCCTGAATCATTCAGCCATATCATCGGAATTCTTTCTCTGAGAGCGATCTCTCTTAACCTGGTCACCTTGGTTTCATTGACGGCTCCCATGGAACCGCCCCTCACCGTGAAATCGTAAGCTGCCACAGCCACGTCCCTATTGCGAATCCCGTCATTTACCTTGCCGTAGCCGGTAATGACTCCATCAGCCGGCACAAGTTTATCAACACCGATCTCGCTGCCGAGCATGCCGACTTCCACAAATGTTCCCTTTTCAATCAGAAGGTCAAGTCGCTCCCTGGCAGTCAGTTTCCCTCGCCCATGTTGTTTCTTGACAGCCTCTTCGCCTCCCATCTGCTTGATTTCCTGGCGGAGGCGCGCAAGGTTTTCAACTTCCTGTCTAATGATGTCACCCATTTATCTCCTCCTTTAATTTCGATATGAAATGAGTATCATAGTTGCCTGATTTGAATATCTCAGAAGCAAAAGCTTCTTTGAGGAAAGGAAGGTTGTTCTTGATACCTGTGATTTCATAGTTGTCCAGAGCATCTCCCATCCTCACTATCGCCTTGTCTCTGTCCTCGCCCCAGACCACTAGTTTGGCAACTAATGGGTCGTAGAACTGACTCACGGTGTCCCCAGTCTGATAGCCGGAGTCCACCCTTATGCTTTCACCGCGAGGTTCAACATATGTAACTATCTCGCCCGGTGACGGATAGAAATTCTTCGAATCCTCGGCATAGACGCGAGATTCGATAGCCCATCCCTTCCGTCCCAAGCTCTCTTCTCTAAGCAATAGGGATTCACCCGAAGCAATCCTCATTTGCTGCTCAACCAAGTCAATACCAGTTATCATTTCAGTAATCGGGTGCTCTACCTGAAGCCTTGCGTTTATTTCCAAGAAGTAAAACTTCCGATGTCCATCAACTACGAATTCAACAGTGCCTGCATTTGTATAGCCAATTCGCCGAGCCAGGCGCTGGGCCGCCTGTCGTAGCTCGTGCCTCAATCCAGCAGTAGCGAAAGGAGACGGTGACTCTTCAATCACCTTTTGATGCCGCCTCTGCACCGAGCACTCTCTTTCCGGGAAAGTGACCACGTTGCCGTCCTTGTCTCCCAGCATTTGGATTTCTATGTGGTGGGGTGATTCCAGATATCTTTCCACATAGACCCTCTCGTCACCAAAGGCTACTCTCGCCCGGTTTGTGGCCGTATCAAATGCTTCTGCAACCTCCTCCTCTTTTTCCACCTTCACCATGCCAATCCCGCCGCCACCAGCCGATGCCTTGAAGATGACCGGGAAGGAGAGATCAATTGCCCACTTCTTGGCTTCCTCGACATTGTTCAGTATTCCACTCCCCTGTGGAACGGGTATCCCTAAACCACTAGCTATTTCCCGTGAACGGTGCTTGTCTCCCATTTCGTGAATGACTTCGGCCCTTGGCCCGATAAATGCAAGTCCTTCTGTTTCACACGTTTGAGCAAATTCCCACCGTTCGGACAAGAACCCGTATCCCGGATGAATGGCCGTTGCACCAGATTCTCTGGCCGCCACAATGATCTTATCTATATTGAGATAGCTGTCCTTGGGTCTGGTCTCGCCAATCCTCACTGCCTTGTCTGCCTCCTGGACAAACAAAGAGCTCTCATCTATATCTGAATACACTGCTATGGTCTCGATACCTAATAGCCTGGCGGTCCTGATTATGCGCCGGGCAATTTCTCCTCGATTAGCAATCAGTACAGATTTGAGCATA
>CAZLCQ010000201.1:0-1778 GCA_964557995.1 uncultured Dehalococcoidales bacterium | reverse complement strand
GGAGTCCACGTCAGGCGTAGCTGTCACGCTAAATCTCAATCAAGGCAAACTTGAGCTACAGAATGATGCCATAGCCAAGCCGACGGCGTACATGGAAGCCGGGTTTGAGAACCTGGCACACATTAGCGCTGGCCAACTCAATCCCATAGTAGCTATACTCAGCGGCAAACTGAAGTCCAGAGGCAATCCTCTGCTATTGCTCAAGATTTCCAAGATAATGGTAACGAAATAGACAGTGTGCATCGTCACCGATTACGGGATACAATTGAAGAACCTTCGGGGAGGGCGTGGCACGCCTCACATGACAGATTCTGAGCAGGTACAAGTGGTATAATTAAGAGGGGAAATTCATCAGGAGGAGGTCAGAATGGCAATTTTGTTTGGGACACAGGAGTGGGTGGATGCGCTGAAGAAGGCGTTGGAGACCAGCCAGGCGTACAAAGAGGCAGCCAAGAACTGGGAAGGAGACTTATACATCATCGTGGATCCCGATGCGTCGTACAAAAACAGACATGTCCTGTATCTGGACCTGTGGCATGGCGAATGCCGTGAGACTGGCGTGATTACGGACGAAAGTGAGAAGTCTCCGAAATACCGCATATTCGGCCCATTCACCAACATGAAGCAGATACTGGACAAGAAGGTTGATCCAGTACAGTCTATGATGACCGGCAAAATTAAGGTCAAAGGTGATATGGCTCAGATCATGAAGATGCCCAGGGCAGCAGTGGAACTGGTGAACTGCATGACTGCGTTTGAGACCGTATTCCCTGAGTAGACATTTACGTCGTGTGAAGTTGCAGACAGGCAGAGGATAGGTGCTATCTACTCACATGATGTTGTCATAGAAGTGTGACGCGTCTGCCTATAGGAAATAGCTATGTGGTACTTCGTAGCTCCCCAGGTGGTTTTTGGCCAGGATGCGCTGACCCATTTGGCTGAATTGAAGGGGAAATCGGCGTTCATCGTTACCGACAAAAACATTGTGAGTCTTGGTCTGGTTGACAAGGTCAAAGAACAGCTTTCCCAAGCGGGGATACAAGCCACTGTCTTTGATGAGGTCGAGCCCGATCCTTCGCTGCAGACGGTACAGAATGGTGTGGCTGTGATGAATCAGTACGGACCGGATTTGGTTGTGGCTGTGGGTGGTGGCTCGGTTATGGATGCAGCCAAGGCAATGAGGGTGCAATATGAGAGACCGGACATAAAGCCAGAGGAGATAAACCCGTTTGTTTCGGACCTGGGGTTGGGGGCCAAGTGCAAACTTGTTTGCGTTGCCACAACTTCAGGCACAGGCGCTGAGGCCACCTTTGCGACGATTCTCACCGATACAGCTGACCAGAGGAAGCTGAGCCTTATTAACCGGGAGATCATTCCAGATGTTGCTATTGTGGACCCAGAAATGGCACGGGCGATGCCCCCTCAAATAACAGCAGACACAGGCATGGATGTTTTGACTCACGCGGTAGAAGGACATACCTGTGCCTGGAAGAACGACTTTACTGATGGTCTTTGCATCAAGGCCATACAGCTTGTTTTTCAGTATCTTTCTAGGGCAGTAAAGGATGGGAATGACATGGAAGCCCGGGAAAAGATGCATAATGCAGCTTGTATCGCAGGTATTGGCTTCATCAACGCACTGTCATCCATGGCCCATGCTGCGGGTCATTCCCTGGGAGCCCTATTCCATATCCCCCATGGCAGAGCGGTTGGCCTGTTTCTGCCCTACACCATTGAGTTCATCGGCGAAGCTCGCCAAGAGCTCTGGGCAGAGATAG
>CAZLCQ010000200.1:0-1786 GCA_964557995.1 uncultured Dehalococcoidales bacterium | reverse complement strand
GCCAGCCCGCTGAGCATCCACCTCTTTCTGCTCTCCATCTTATTGACCTGGGCAGGGAAGAAAGTGCCTACGTCTTCGCCCCGGCTAATCTTCACCAATACTTCAGGTTGTCGCCCATCGGCAATGATTACGTTTACTCCGGAACAGATAGCTAGCCTGGCTGCTTCAATCTTAATCGCCATGCCACCAGTTCCCTGGCGACTGGCAGTGTAACCAGCCATGCGTTCGATCTCCGCGTCAATCTTGTCCACCCGGCGGACAAGTTGGGCTCCCGGATTGTGGTGTGGGTCGGCAGTGTATAAGCCGCCGATGTCGGTGAGCATAGCCAGCAGGTCAGCATCAACCAGGTTAGCTACCATGGCAGACAGATTGTCGTTATCCCCGAATTTGAGCTCTTCGATCTCATCAATGGCGACAACGTCATTTTCGTTAACAATGCAGATTATGCCAAGCTCGATTAGAGCCAGTAGAGTATTGCGAGCATTAAGATAACCGCTGCGGTCACAGAGGTCTTCCTTTGTAAGCAATGCCTGCGCTACGGTTATATCGTACTGGCTGAAAAGTTGTTCATAGGTATACATGAGGTGGCTCTGGCCCACGGAAGCCAGGACTTGTTTGAAAGGAGTATTCTTGCGTTCCGCGACTTTCCTGAGCTTCTCTCTTCCCGAGGCGATAGCTCCCGAGGAGATTATGACTATCTCATTGCCCTGGCGTTGGAGTCGGGCCACCTGCTCAACCAAACTTGACATAACTTCCAGGTCGAGATGGTCAGTGCCCGAGGTAAGGAGGCCCGTGCCGAATTTAGCCACTATGCGACGGTTAGTCATTGCCACAAATCTATCAGTTTTGACCCCTACTGACAATCAAGGCAAGGAAGAAGCAAGACGTTCAAACAATGGCAACAGGAACGGTTAGTAGTCGGTCAGAATGTGCAGTTGAGTAGTTGCCACACCTGCTCCGCCTATTAAGACCATGGCGCTGGGAAGCTGGTTCTTTGCCTACTCACCCAGTATCTGAATGACAATCTTTCTGGACCTCGGGCGATTATCGAAATCTACGAAGATTATCTGCTGCCAGGTGCCCAGGGTTAATCTCTTATTCACAAAAGGTACTGTTAGGGAAGCGCCGAGAGTGGAAGCGCGGACGTGGGAATGGCCGTTGCCGTCTCCCCAGGTCTTATCATGCTCATAAGGGATGTTCTGTGGTATCACCCTATCCCACATATCGTTGAAATCGGAAAGTAAATTTGGCTCATATTCTATGGTGGTTATTCCGGCCGTGGACCCGACTACGAACAAGGTGACTATTCCATTGTCAATCCCGGATTTCTCGACATGGTTGGCCACCTCAGAGGTTACGTCGATAATATCGCAATTGCCTCTTGATTGAAGGGTGATTTCCTTGGTTTGTACGGTCATATTCTTACCTCCTGCCATATGATATCGTCCAACTCGAATACGGGTCCATCGCGACATACATGTCTTAGACCCTTCTTGGTATTTATGGTGCAACAATAGCAGGCTCCAAAACCACATCCCATCCTTACCTCAAGGGAAACCTGACACTTCTTCAGCTTACGGTCAATCGGCTTCTCATCTGCACCTTTATCCTCTCCCTTCAAGGGAGAGGAATCAAGGGTCAGGGCCATTGCCTTGTACATATCTACAGGACCACAGGCATATACCTGGTTAGCCCAGTCCAAGTAGTCAGGCAAAACGTCCGTGGCCTTGCCTTTCTGACCCGCGCTACCATCCTCGGTGACGGGAACAAACTGGACTGTCTGATG
>CAZLCQ010000199.1:0-1787 GCA_964557995.1 uncultured Dehalococcoidales bacterium | reverse complement strand
CATATCCTTCGAGACTAAAAGAGATCTATGATTATCCACCGGTCCTGTATGTAAGGGGTAATCTGCCAGCCGAGGATGAACCATGCCTGGCCATAGTCGGTACACGTCGACCCACCGTCTACGGAAGGCAGGTGACCGAGGAAATGGTAACCGACCTGGCCCGAAGCAGCATCACAATTATCAGCGGGCTAGCCCGGGGAATTGACTCTGTTGCTCATCGGGCCGCCCTCGATGCCGGGGGCAAAACGGTAGCTGTGTTCGGCTCCGGCCTGGATATCGTCTACCCCGGGGAGAATGCCAAACTGGCTCAGGCTATTATCGAGCAGGGCGCTCTGGTCAGTGAACATCCTCTGGGCGTCAAACCCAAGGCTGAGAACTTCCCACTCCGCAATCGCATTATGAGTGGCTTGAGTCTGGGTGTGCTGGTAGTGGAAGCCGGAGAAAGGAGTGGGGCTCTGATCACGGCTCAGCAAGCAGTGGAACAGAACCGAGAGGTCTTCGCTATTCCGGGCAGTATCCTCTCCCCAGCCAGTCAGGGGACTAACCGTCTCATCCAGGACGGAGCCAAGTTGGTTCGCAATTATGCCGATATCATCGAAGAATTGAACCTGACCATCGTGGTGCAGCAAGCAGAGATTAAGGAGTTCTCCCCGGCTAACGAGGTTGAATCCGCTATACTGAGACAATTGAGCTCTGAGCCTAATCATATAGATGAAGTCTGTCGCCGCAGTGGTTTGACAATGTCAGAAGTAAGCAGTACTCTAGCAATGCTAGAGCTCAAAGGGATTGCCAGACAGGTAGGAAGCATGAACTACGTGCTGGCTCGAAGGAACTAGAGCATCACAAGATAATCTTCCTATTCTTCTGACAACCCACTTGAATCTAGAGCAAATTCATTAGAGTTCCCGAGAGGTGCTCGTGGCTTCTCGGGGTTAGATTGAGACAGGACAAGTCATGGCAAGTAAACTGGTGATCGTCGAATCTCCTGCCAAAGCCAGGACGCTAGGTAAGATCCTGGGGCGGAGCTATGGCGTCAAAGCGTCTCTGGGGCATGTACGTGATCTACCCAGATCAAGCCTCGGGGTCGATGTAGAGAAAAGCTTCACTCCCAAGTATGTTGTTCCCAAGGAAAAGCAGAAGATAGTCGGCGAAATCAAACAGGCGATTAGCAAAGCGAGTTCTGTCTATCTGGCCACTGACCCTGACCGCGAAGGAGAGGCAATTTCCTGGCACCTGGTACAGGCAACCAAGCTGGACAAGAACGGCAGACCCATTCATCGCGTAGTCTTCCATGAAATAACCAAGGATGCAGTCCAACAGGCCTTCCAAAGTCCCCGCTCTATTGATATGAACCTGGTGAATGCCCAACAGGCCCGGCGCATCCTCGATAGACTTGTGGGCTACAAGCTCAGTCCACTTCTGTGGCGGAAGCTACAGAGGGGACTCTCGGCAGGCAGGGTTCAATCGGTGGCTGTAAGGATGGTTGTTGACCGTGAGCAAGAGATTCAGAATTTCACTCCCAAGGAGTACTGGATTGTGGATGTTGAGCTGGCTCCGGTCGAAGAAAAAGGGGCCAGTTTTAAGGCCAGGCTGTTCGCTCTGATCGATGGCACCAAGCTGGATACTGGCAACAAAGACGAGGCAGACAGAGTCGTCGCCGACTTAGAAAAGGCCGAATATGCCGTCAAGAAGGTGCTGACCAAACCGATAGCTCGTCAGCCGGCCCCGCCCTTCATCACCAGCACGCTGCAACAAGAGGCCTGGCACAAGCTGCACTTCACAGCCAG
>CAZLCQ010000198.1:0-1807 GCA_964557995.1 uncultured Dehalococcoidales bacterium | reverse complement strand
CGCATCCGGTTCTTCGGTCATACTCGCTTTCGCGCAAGACAAGATCATCATACAGACACCCTCCGGGGCGTTCCCACCATTATGCGGGGCTTCCTGAATAGACCACGATCTACCGCTCTCCAGAAGGTATCTTGTGAGAAACTCTTCCGTTTACCGCCTCGTCGATTGAGCCATTTGAACGTACAATCCATAGCCCAGAGATAGAAGCGGTTGATCGCGTGCCCGTTGCCTATGATCCCGTAGTAGTTGTAGTGACCAGTCAGCCGCCTATTAAGCCCTCTGACAAAATCACGTTTCGACAGGTGTCTCTCCTTTTTGATCCACGCCTTGATTCGACGGCTCGCCCCTTGCAACTTCTTTGGGGCCGTTCGTCGTTTCACCCGGGGGTGGCCCTTGCGATCTTTATCCCAGTAGAATTCAAATCCCACAAAGATAAATCGCTTGCCTTTCCTCAAGTAACGGCGGCTAAACGGGAGCCTGTTGGTCTTCTCTTCCGCCATCTCGAGGCCAAATTTCTGCAGCCTTTTCGGTAGCTTTCGATAGAACCGCTCCGCGTCGTCTTCGTGCTGAAACGCACAGACCCAGTCATCAGCGTAGCGCATTAGTGTCGCTTTGCCTCGACAGGATTTCTTCACCACACGATCAAACCAGAGGTCCAGCGCATAGTGTAGATAGACGTTCGCCAGTACAGGGGAGACGATACCTCCCTGTGGTGTCCCGGTTTCGGGGTTGATCACTTTCCCGTCCGTTTCCAGTATACCGGCCTTCAGCCATTTGCGGATCAATCCCAAGAATGCCCGGTCATCAATGCGCTGTTCAAGCATCTCAAGAAGCCAGTCATGGTCCATGTGATCGAAAAAGCCTTTTATGTCAGCTTCCACAACCGTGTGATATGGGCCAAACTGGAGCTCCCTGGTCAGTTCCGATACAGCATCATGAGCGCTACGTCCTGCTCTGTATCCGTAACTGCAATCCAGAAAATCTTGCTCATAGATTGCTGTCAGCACCTTTGCTGCGGCCGATTGAATCAGCCGATCTTCCAGGGCCGGGATACCAAGAGGACGCTGCTTCCCGTTCTCCTTAGGTATGTAGACACGCCGCACCAGTTTGGCACGGTATCGTTTAGCTTTCAGTCGCTCTACCAGTCGCTGAATGTTGGCGTGCAGATCCTCCGCATACGCCTCGGCAGTAACATCATCTACCCCACTGGCTGCTCCCTTGTTAAGAGATACCCAAGCATGGTAAATCAGCTCCTCATTCAGACATCGATAAAGGTCTCGAAAACGGTGTCGCTTCTTGGTCTTTGCCTTGTTTGCTATTCCCCACAGGAAGGTTGGCTCGCCTTGTTCCAGTCCGACTCTGTCTGGTGCGAGTTGCCTTTGCGGGCTACGTACTTCCGTCAGGTCCTTCCCCATGTTCATGGCTTTCCCATGCGCTGAGTACTATGCCTGATAAGAGACCCCGGTGGCATACGGCAATGCTCTGCCTGCCCTAAACCAGGCTTCCACAATGAGTGCTTAGACTGCTGCATAGCCCTGTGTCCGAGTTTCCTCTTCTGTGCCTTAATATCAGTAGGTCTTACACTCATGCTTCATCCCGGTGGGAGCCAGTCGGGGCTTCCCGAGTTCTACGTCTCATCTCTTCCTGCATGCCACGGCCTGTCGACTCCGGCGGACCTCCACACCCTCGCCAAGTCGGGTGCTTCTGTGTTGCCTTCGGTGGGCCATTAACCCCTCGGCATCCGCAAAAACTAAATCTCGAAGCTGTACCAGCACTTCAGGGTGCGCGACCACCCCTACGGCCTACA
>CAZLCQ010000197.1:0-1825 GCA_964557995.1 uncultured Dehalococcoidales bacterium | reverse complement strand
CGACCCCGAAATTTGATAACACGAAAGAATAATGGTATCTTTATCAGATTCACCCGTCCGGGAGGCAAAGATGGCCAAGATCTATTTCATAGATGTTACCAATCGCGACGGCGTTCAGACTGCACGTCTCGGTCTATCCAAGCTGGAGAAGACCATGATAAACATATACCTCAACGAAATGGGCGTCTTTCAATCCGAATTTGGTTTCCCTACGACCAAACACGAGTCACTTTACCTTCAAGCGAACCTGGAGTTGGCCAAGATGGGCGTCCTGAAACCGATCCGCTTAGGGGGATGGATAAGGGCAGTTGTCGCTGATGTGGAGAAAGCCTTCAAGCTTGTCCCTACCATCAAGCACCTTAATCTCTCTATTTCCACATCTGACCAGATGATCCGAGGCAAATTTCTGGGGGCCAAGAGCCGGCAAGATGTCACAAACATGATGGTTGATGCTGTCGAAGCAGCTCGTGCCCACGGAACTGAAAGCGTAGGGGTAAATGCCGAGGACGCCTCCCGAACCAAAATGGACTTTCTGATTAGATTCGCCTCGGCGGCCAAGGAGCATGGAGCTGAGCGGCTCAGGTATTGCGATACCCTGGGCTATGACAACCCGTTCACCATCTACGAGAGCACCAAAACGCTGGCGGAGAACGTCGGAATACCTATCGAGATTCACTGCCATGGTGATCTGGGAATGGCTGTGGCCAATTCGCTGGCCGGAGCCAAAGGAGTTATAGACGGTGGGCAAGATGCTTACATCAACAGCACCATCAACGGAATTGGAGAAAGAGCCGGCAATGCCGACCTTGTCGCTACAGCTCTGGCCATCGCCAAATCGAAAGGTTTCACAGGGAAATATAAACTGGCAAAGCCGGTAAAGCTGACAAAAGCCTGGAAAATAAGCAGATTTGCCAGCTATGCCTTCGAGGTCCCCATCCCTATAAACCAGCCCGGCGTCGGAGCTAATGCCTTTGCTCACAGCTCCGGCATTCATGCCGACGGTGTGTTGAAGGACCCTGAGAACTACGAGCTATATAGCTTCGATGAAGTGGGCAGAGGCGAACCGGAGCTCGTAGAGACCGGCAGGGCGATATGTTCGGGAGAATATACGGGAATATCCGGCTTCAAACACATAATGGGCCAGATGGCGGTGCCGTTTGACGATACCGGGCAAGCCGAAAGAGTTTTGGAATTAGCAAGATATGCCAACGTCGAGGCACAAAAACCGTTGATCGAGGATGAATTACTCTTCATTGCCAAATATCCTGAAATTGCCAGGAAGCTCTTGACACTAACACCACTGCAATAATACATCCTTGACATCAGTGCTCATTCCATTTGATAATATGGTATAGGCAATTGGTTGCGGGTGTAACTCAGTGGTAGAGTGCTTGCTTCCCAAGTAAGACGTCGTGGGTTCGAATCCCATCACCCGCTGTGACGTTAACCGCAAGTAATGAGGGCACAGATTAGAAGATGAGGATAAAGCTAAACAATAGCCAGTTGGAAGGGTTGGCGCATCAGCTTCCTTTCGAAGTGATAGTGGCAGATCCACGAGATGTTAAGGGCCTGCTGGAAATACTGGGTCACAATATGCCCTGGGACGAAACGGGGCTTAACAAGTTTGGCGATCCTATGAGAAAGCCCAATAGAGTAACCTTCTCTGTGGAGGCGGTGGACGGAGGTTTTGTTTGCGACATTCATCCGGCTTTCGCCATCTATATTTCCAATCTCCTGTCAGTGGAAAAATAGCTGCGCACAGTTTCACAAAATCATGGGCCGTTAGCTCAGCTGGTAGAGCACCTGACTTTTAATCAGGGTGTCG
>CAZLCQ010000196.1:0-1827 GCA_964557995.1 uncultured Dehalococcoidales bacterium | reverse complement strand
GGGCACCTCTCCACGCAAGTCTGGCACCCTTTGCAAATTGCCTTGTCCACCTCGGCCTGAAATCTGCTCTTGGCCACCCCTTTCCCAAGGACACCATACTTGGCAAGAGGATAGTAGAAGACACAGCAGTCAGCACAGCAATTGCAGATCACATTGGTAACTGCAGAACCATTATAGACGCTGTGTATGAGACCGGCCTCCTCCGCAACATCCATGATCTTCATAGCCTCGTCCCTGGTCAGTTCCTTGCCGGTCCCTCTGGTTATGGCATAGTCTGCTGCTCGGTTGACTTGAAGACAGACCTCGACCGGCAAATCACACCTTTTGGCTATTCTCCGACAGGAACAGTTGGCCAGGGCAAGCCTGGTAGCCTTGTCAAGGATAGTCTCTACGTCTTCAGACGGCAGGAGTTTTGTTCCTTTGGAGATGGCTTTTCTGGCTGGCACTACCCTCCACAGAGGCATTTCCCAGGTCTGAACCATCTTAGCCCAATCAGCGTACCACTCTGACTGGCAGAAATCCTCCCAGAGATCGAGGAGTTCGCGTCCCCAGACCTTGTCCGACCTGACATCACAGGCCGTGGCATCATGAAGTTGAAATATATCCCTGGCAAATTGATAGCCCTTCGAGGTCATGAAGATGATACCCTTCTCAAAAAGCCCTTTGAGAATCTCGGTCACCTGGTCTTCTTGTTTGCCCAGCTTCTGGGCAAGCTCAGCCACAGGACATGGCAGAGACGCTGCTATCTCAGCTTCTTCCTTATCCATGAGCCTTCTGAGCAACCTATTAAGCCTCTCCGATTCGGGATAGCCAAGCTTCCTAGCCAAGACTACATAAGCGTCGGCCATTTATGCATCTCCTTTCTATCTTGTGCAGTGAAAAACACGATCCCCTGCTTCTCCGCCCGCCATCCCACGTCCCCCGCTTCTTCAAGATATTTCAGGTGAGCCATAGCCTCTCCAAAAGCGAACAACTTCTGTGCCGGAGGAAATGAATCCCACGACTTGAAACCTATGTCCCACGTCATTTGCGATGCCACCTGGAAGGCGTTCTGCTTACTCCTTTCCAGAATAGAGATAACCTCCGCAAGTCGTGCCTGATGGTGCAGCTTAAGCTGTCTAATTCTCTCCTTCTGGTTCCTGAAGATACTTCTATGACCGGGCAGGACAAGTTCAACATCCAAATCATAAACTTTGTCGAGGCTCACCAGGTATTCCTTTAATGCATTCCCATCTTCAACGGACAGGGTGATATTCGGAGTTATATCGAAAAGGATATGGTCGCCACATATGAATACTCTCTTGCTGGGCTCGTAAAGACAAATGTGACCTGGAGTGTGCCCTGGGGTTTCGATACATTCGAACAGGTAATCCCCGACGCCTACCATATCGCCATCCTTGGCGACAGAAATGTCAATTGAATCGTCTGGGCTATATCTGCGGCCAGGGTGGCTTCCAACAGCCTTTTCCAGTTCCTCTCCAGGAAAGCCGCACTCACGAGCAAAATCAATCATTTTCTCCCAATGCTCAGGCGTACTGGACCTAATGATCTCTGCATCTGCTTGACCAAAGTAGATTCTGGCTCCTTCCGCCGCGAGGGTTGACACTAAACCCGAGTGGTCTGCATGCATATGCGTGATGAAGAAATCGGCTTGCTTCAGGTCCACGCCGCATTCGTCTAGGCCGGAAACTAGTGCCACCATGCAGTCTTCCCGATTCCATCCGGTATCGACAATCAAGGACCGGTCTGTCCCCTTTACAACATAAGAGTTGGTGGCTTTAAGGGGACTTCCTGGCAGAGGAACATTTATTCTATAAAGACCTGGTA
>CAZLCQ010000195.1:0-1842 GCA_964557995.1 uncultured Dehalococcoidales bacterium | reverse complement strand
AGCCAACGCCCTTATCAGTCTAGGAATAAAGAAGGGCGACCACGTAGCCATTCTAATGTCCCGTACCCCTGAGTGGGTCATAAATTGTTTTGGAGCGCTTAAAGCTGGAGCTGCCAGCGTGCTCCTTGATGCCGGGGCTAAGGCGCCCGAACTTGAGCCTCAGCTCCGTGAATCCGATCCCAAAATCCTGATTACCGAAGAAAGATTCTCTCCCGTGCTGTCTTCAATTTTGCCCAATATCCCCCTGTTGAACCAGGTTCTTGAAGTTGATACAGACCCCTACAAGGGGATGGTGGCCAATAGCTCCCCTGCATCACCCTCTGTCGATATAAAGGGCGAGGATGAAGCCATCCTTTTTTACACCCTGGGCGTGCTGGGGAAGAACAAGGGCGTAGTGCATACTCACGCGTCGTTCATGTCAATTCTGCCCATAGTGGTGGGAAAATTTGAACTGGAGAGAGACGATGTTGTTTTAGGTCTGCTCCCCTTTAACTACCTTCTGGGATTTGGGTTGGTTGTTCTCATGCCCATTAAGAGGGGAGCCACCATAGCAATCCTTCCTCATTTCAGTTCCAAGAGTCTGCTGGACACCGTAGAGCGAGAAAAAGCAACCATGCTTATAGGCGTGCCGGCTAGCTTTAATGGCCTGGCCCTGATAGACGAAGAGACGACTAAGAGCTATGACCTTAGTTCGTTAAGGGAGGTGCTTTCTGCCGGAGCAAAATCCTCAGCCCTTTTTATGGAAATGCTTGAGAAAAAGTTTCACTTGACTGTGTGCGAAATATACGGGCTCACGGAGTTGATAATCGTCACTATAGGTGCTATTCGTGACCGCAAATTAGGTACGGCAGGGAGGCCTCTGGCTGAGCTTAGAGTGCTGGATAAAAATGGCAAGGAAGTACCCCGGGGCAGCGTAGGGGAAGCTGTTGCCAGAGCCCCTTGGATGATGAAAGAATATTACAAGTCGCCTGAGCTCACAGCCCAGGTCCTCAAAGATGGTTGGTTTCATACTGGCGACCTGGTCAGGTTGGATGAGGACGGCTACCTGGAGTTCATAGAAAAAACATCATCTATTATAGTGCCCTCGGGGGGAGTTAAGATTCTCCCCGCGGCAGTTGAAGAAGTTCTCCTGAGGCACCCTGCGGTAGCCGAAACAGCCTGTGTCGGTGTCCTTGATGATTACAAAGGGCAAATACCCACAGCTTTTATAGTGCTTAAGGAAGGACAAAGTGCTACAGTGGACGAAATACGCAATTTTTGCCGCCAGAGCTTATCTGATTATAAAGTGCCCAAACAAATCAACTTTGTTGACAGCATGCCCAGAACCGGGTCGGGCCAGATAGACCGGAGACGACTCAGTGCGACAAAGAAAAGCTGACAGGGAGGACTATAACGGCCGACCAGTATGTTTTGCGGTTTCAGCACGGAATTCGTGGGGACATAATACCTGATTTGTAGTAGGCCCGATTGGTATGGTGTCCCTGGAATTCGCTAAGGCATTGCCTTGATGGCGACGATAATCTCGGCAGGTAATCGGTATATTTTAATTTTTCCCTTGCTTTTTATCTGATATCCGGCGTCAATCAGGCATTGCTCGGCATAGATTGGTCTGGAGCCAAGGTATTTGGGACATTTGTTGTGTATCCACTCATACACCTTCACGAATAGGGACTTCCCGTTCTCTTTCGACATGGCAACAATCCCCAGCCTTCCACCCGGCTTTAACACCTTCTCTATCTGGGCGAGCACCCTGGGAATCTCATGCGTGTCAAAAACCTCAAGGGTAAAGCTCATGAAAACCGCATCGAGGGCGCTCTCACTAAAAGGCAGACACGTTGCATC
>CAZLCQ010000194.1:0-1842 GCA_964557995.1 uncultured Dehalococcoidales bacterium | reverse complement strand
GAGTGACACTACCTGCCAGGCTTTGCAGCACTACATGCGTAAACGCTTGCAGATGACACCACGATCGCCCGATTCTCCCTTCTTTATCAATCAGCGATCCTGCCGGCTGCACCACTGCATCATCAATCAGACCTTCCGGCAATTGCTGAGACAGTGCGGTATCCATCACAGCAAGAACACCGGCCCCCGCATCCACGACCTGCGCCACACTTTTGCGGTTCTCAGACTGCTGGCCTGGTATCGGGACGGACAGGATGTCAACGCACGACTTCCGTGGCTCGCAACCTATATGGGCCATGTGGATGTTCATTCCACTCAAGTCTACCTGCGGGCTACACCGGAGCTGATAGAGCAGGTAGATCAGCGCTTTCATAACCACTATTTACATCAGGTCAAACCACAAGGAGGAATAAAATGACACACAGTATCGCCAAGTTCATACAATGTTTCTTTAGCCACTACCTGCCGGTCCAAAAAGGCCTTGCGGTCAATACCATCCTGGCTTACCGTGACGCCATTAAGCTGTTGTTGTGCTACGCTTCCGACACATTGCACAAAAGCGTCGAGGATCTCTGTGTTGAAGACATCGACGAATCGCTCGTGCTCGATTTCCTTGATCAGCTTGAAAACACACGGCACTGCACTGCCAGAACCCGCAATGCCAGACTGGCAGCTATCCGAGCCTTCTTCGGCTTCATTGCCCGGGAAGAACCCTCCCTGCTGCTCCACTCCCAGATGATCCGTACAATCCCCCTCAAACGAACCCAGCACAAAACGGTGGGCTACCTTGAAGAAAACGAGATGCAGGCACTGCTCAACGCGGTAGACCTCAACTCTCGTACTGGAGTGCGGGACGAAGCCTTGATGCTCCTGCTCTACAACACCGGGGCTCGCGCCAGCGAAATCGTGGGGCTGAAAGTGGCAGATCTTCGCCTCGATGGTTCCGCTCAAGTCAAGCTCCTGGGTAAAGGCAACAAATATCGGAGTTGTCCGCTGTGGGATGAAACAGTCGAGGCTCTGGAGGCTTATCTCAAGCAGCGCACACGAAAGGATCCGGCAGCCAAGCAATTCTTCCTCAACGCAAATGCCACACCCATCACACGATTCGGTGTTCGGCACATCATGGTCAAATATGCCACCAAAGCTAAAGGCCAATGCCCATCCATTGCAGCCAAAACTGTCACCCCGCACACCATCCGGCACACAACCGCCATGCATCTGCTACGCTCAGGTAACGATGTCAATATGGTCAGCTACTGGCTGGGACACGCCGATATCAACACCACACACATCTATGTGGAAATCGATATGGAAATGAAGCGACAAATGCTCCAAAAAGCCGGGCCTCCTGACGTCAAAAAGCCTCTTCCATGGCAGAAACCCAATGTCTTACAGTGGTTGAATTCGCTTGCAAAACCACCCCAATTATGTGTAGTAAATTATTAAACAGGGAAAGAAAAATGAAAGACAGAAGGGAAAGGAGGGAACGCAACTTTACATAATCTTTTGCTTCACATAACACTATTTATGTTGAGCTCAACATAAAAAGTGATTTGGGATGAGCGACCACGCGTAGCATTGAGTTTGGGTTTCTTCGAGGATGAGAGCAAGGCGGTCGAGGAAAGCCCTGCGGTCCTTGTCATCACGGAAAATCTTTGTCCGTTCTATCCCCCTGGCCATGACGTGTTGGAGAAGGCCGGGGGCGTCTAGTCGGGGTTGGCGTGGCATAGCTCTTTTTTATTGGACCCCCAGTACTATGCTTCCCACCTACCCCGGTGAAATACGCTTCGCTCCTCATTGGCATGAATTGCACTGGGCAGGCGGGGCAGGCAGGATTAACTG
>CAZLCQ010000193.1:0-1853 GCA_964557995.1 uncultured Dehalococcoidales bacterium | reverse complement strand
GGACCTTTCCAAAAACAAGCTAAGGGATGAGGCGCTCGACGAAAAGCTTTGCCGCGAGTTCATTGGAGGCTATGGCATAGGCGCCCGAATCCTGTTCAGCGGACAAAAAGCCGGTGTTGACCCACTGGGACCTGATAGTACCCTGGGCATACTTAGCGGCCCTTTTACCGGTACCCCGGCAGTTTCGGGCACAAGATTCACCGTGGTGGCAAAATCACCGTTGACCGGGGGCTGGGGTGATGCCAATTCCGGTGGCTACTTTGGTGCCTTTCTGAAGTACGCCGGCTACGATGCCTTGTTCTTCAGCGGTATATCGTCAAAGCCGGTCTACCTCTTTATCAATAATGGCAAAGCTGAGTTAAGAGATGCCGCCCATATATGGGGGAAAGACACTTACCAGACCGAAGAGACGCTCAAAGCGGAACTGGGCAGGGATGTGGAGGTAGCCTGCATTGGTCCGTCAGGGGAGAATCTCTCTCTAATTGCAGCAGTCATAAACAAGGGTAGAACTGCGGCCCGTTCCGGTCTGGGTGCCGTGATGGGCTCCAAGAAGCTTAAAGCAGTGGCGGTCAAGGGCAACATGAAAGTGCCCCTGGCTGATGAACAAAGAACTAAAGAACTGAGAAAGAAATACACGGCTGAACTTGGTGGGCATATTGTCTGGTTGAAGCCATTTGGCACGTCTTTCCTCGTTGACATCGGCGTTCTGAGTGGTGATTCGCCGGTCAGAAACTGGGCAGGTGTGGGGGCTATTGACTTCCCGGATTTTCAACCCTTAGCAAAGGAGGCTGTGATTGAGCGTACGGAGAAGAAGTTTGCCTGCTACATGTGCCCCATCGGATGCGGAGGGCATATGAAGGCAGGAACCGGAGAGTATAAATATGCCGCTGGTACCCGTAGACCGGAATATGAGACGACTGCCATGTTTGGCACCAATTGTCTCAATAACAACCTGGAATCGATAATTAAGGCCGGCGATATCTGCGACCGCTATGGAGTTGACACCATCTCTGCCGGGGCAGCCATTGCCCTCGCTATTGAATGCTATGAGAAGGGGCTTATCACCAAGAAAGACACCGATGGTATCGAAATGACCTGGGGCAATCATAAATCTATCGTGGCCATGACCGAAAAACTGGCTAAGAGGGAAGGTTTTGGTGATGTGTTAGCCGATGGAGTGAAGGTGGCAGCGGAGAAGATTGGCAAGGGCGCTGACCAATACGCCATACATGTTGGAGGACAGGAGCTGCCGGCACATGACCCGAAGCATGCGTTCTATTTTGCAACCAGCTACAGGATGGACCCCACTCCGGGTCGTCATTTTGTGGGCTCAGAGCTGTCGGATGCACCTGCGTATCCTTCAGGACTATTGCCTGAATTCGACTTGAAGTCCTTTTCCGGCCGGGGAGAAGCACGCAAGAGAGGCAGCAATTTCCATCAGGCTGTGGTCTGTACCGGGACGTGTCTGTTTGTGTTCTGGGCTTTTCCCAATATTAACCCTGTTGCTGACTTCATGAGGGCGATTACCGGCTGGGATGTAACCGATGAAGAACTACTGAAGACAGGGGAGAGAATTGCTAACCTCCGGCAGGCTTTTAACATTCGAGAGGGGTTGAACCCGCTGAAGTTCAAGGTCCCCGACAGGGTACTCGGCAAGCCGCCGCTTAAGGAAGGCCCCGCGGCTGGAGTAACCGTTGATGAGGACACCATGATCAAAGAGTACCTGACGGCTATGGACTGGGACCTCGAGACAGCCAAGCCCAGCAAAAAGAAACTGCTGGAACTGGGGCTGGCAGACGTGGCTCAGGAACTCTGGCCTTAGAGCAGGCGACAATATTCGATTTCTGTGTAGC
>CAZLCQ010000192.1:0-1859 GCA_964557995.1 uncultured Dehalococcoidales bacterium | reverse complement strand
AACAAGCACCTCGGCAGTTTGACCGGTGGGCTCAATATACCGGGGCTACTTTAGTTAGCTGGCAGCCGTCAAAACCCCCAATGGTTTGTCGCGATGTCGCACACAGTATGAGATAAAGGACCAGAGCAAATGAGGACTGTCGCCGAGCCCATATCCAGACTAATTGAAGAGCTCAATAAGTTGCCCGGAATTGGGCCAAAGAGTGCTAAGCGGCTGGCTTACCATCTGTTGCGCAGCTCTGATGAAGAAGCTAAGGCTCTAGCCGAGGCTATTCTGACTCTGAAGGAGAAGATAAAGCTTTGCTCGGTTTGTTTTGACAGCACTGATTGTGACCCCTGCCGCATCTGCCAGGACAGAGAACGTGACCATTCCAAGATTTGTGTTGTGGAGAAACCTTCCGACGTCCTCCCTTTGGAGCAGACCGGCAGATATGCTGGCGTTTACCATGTGCTTCACGGAACTATCAGTCCCACACAGGGTATTGGGCCCGAAGATCTAAAGGTAAAGGAGCTTCTGGCTCGCCTCAAAGACGATTCCGTAACAGAAATCATCGTGGCAACCAATCCCAATGTAGAGAGCGAGACTATGGCCATGTATCTCCAGCGCCTTATCACGCCTCTGGGCATTCGGGTCACTCGCCTGGCCCGTGGCTTGCCCTTTGGTGCTGAACTGGAATACGCTGATGATTTGACCTTGGGGCAAGCCCTAGAAAACAGACGCGAATTCTGATGAGGCGTTCATGGCGACGCTTTGAAGACAATCCTCCAGGCATGTCGGGCTAGAGCTCAAGATCTTCCAACACCTGACCGGCACTGCATTCATAAGATACATACCACTACCAAAGGAGGAACTAGACATGGCGAATCTGAAACAAATCGACGAGGCGTTGACTCACTATGTACGGCCTCAAACCTTTCCACTTGCTATACGGATGTGCGAATCGGAGAAGGAATTTCCTGACAGGACCAGGACGCCCAAGAAAGATGTCGGAATCAATATTTCGTTGTGCCACGCACTTAATATGGCGCGGCGCTACGGCTGGACTATGGCTGTCGATAAGTATCAGAGCTGTTACGTTGCCGGCATAAGCATGGGTTTCTTGCCTGTGTTGCCGGATGTGGCTGACGGCAGCTTCCAAGAGTCCATTGGCTTGTGGGGAATGAACAAAGAACAGGCAGCAGCGGCCATCGAGAACCTTCCCAAATTCGAACATGGCAAGTACAAGCACGTGCTCATGGCTCCTCTAAGCCGAGCCACATTTGACCCACATCTTATCCTGGTTTACGGAAGTCCTGCTCAAATATGGATACTTCTCACAGGCTACCTAAATGGGACAGGCAAGACAGGTCTGGACGCCACTCTAGCCATAGGAACAGGATGCGCAACCTATATCACTCGAAGCATCGAGAAAGACGAGTGCCAGTTCACACTGCTCAGCCTCGGAGAACGGCTGATTCCTCACACTGAAGATTGCGAGTGCGCCTTCTCGATACCGACGAGCAAAATTGAGAAAACGATTCAGGGTTTGGAGCTTGGGCACAAGATTGGCGTTTTCAGGTATCCGATCCCCATGTTCTTGAGATACAACTCGCCGCATCCACCGGGGTACGAGAAAATGCTGAGTCATCTGCTGGGAACAGAATCCTAAAGAGGCAAGTCCCAAACCCTGTTGCCCGGCCCGCTGGCTCTTGGCCCAACGGGAAGAGACCTGAGAATTTGCCTGCCAATGCGGCGAGAGCTATACTATAAACCATATCAGTTCGCGAATAATCAAATCATTACACAGCTTTAGTTGTCATTGAGCAAGGAGGAAAGATGAGAACAAAAGAGCAGTATATACAGGGTCTGGCAAAAATGAA
>CAZLCQ010000191.1:0-1867 GCA_964557995.1 uncultured Dehalococcoidales bacterium | reverse complement strand
CGAATGCAATCCCATCTATGCTCGACTCTGTAGCAGCGCAGTGTGATATGGATGCCTACGCGGCTAGTGGTCAGAAGTGTTCGGCCCAGAGCCTACTGGCTGTCCACGAGAACTGGATGAAGCTTGGACTCCTGGCCAGAACAGCAGAGCTTTCCGCCAAACGCGCCATAAAAGATCTTACTATCGGTCCGGTGCTGACCTGGACCAACGAGATGATTGAGGAGCACATTGATAAGCTATTGCGCATCAAGGGCGCGAAGATACTGTTTGGCGGCAAACGCCTGAAGCGGCATTCGACACCCTCGTGCTACGGCAGCTTTGAACCCACCGCCGTGTTCGTACCATTAAAGAGTATTGCGTCACATGTTGATCTGGTTACAACCGAGGTTTTTGGGCCTTTTCAGATCGTAACGACATGGCAAACCAAAGACGACCTCACGCTGCTGCTGAACATATGTAACTCCATGGAGCATCATCTTACCGCCGGAGTCGTCGATAACGATCCGGATTTCCTCAACAACGTATTGGGACAGACGATAAACGGCACGACGTATGCTGGTATCAGAGCCCGAACCACAGGAGCGCCTCAGTGGCACTTCTTCGGCCCATGCGGGCATCCAGCCGCTGGTGCCATTGGAACGGTAGAAGCCATCAGAAATATCTGGTCGCTGAACAGGACCATCATCAAGGATACTAACGTGCTCTCGTGTAGCGGGTAGCCTGTTGTGCACAGAAGGGAATGAGATCGAGGACCGCCCCAGGGATCAGCCGGGCCTATAACGAAGGACACCGGTCAGGCCCTCTAGCAGGGCTGTTATTCCGGTTGAGATTGGGCGTCCACCAGGATAGCCTTGAGGGATGCGGAGTTCCAGACTCATCAAACAATGCGACCAGCATGCCCAGGACAGGTCTTGACGGTCCTCCAACTGTCGCCCTAGGTTCTGAAAGGTTCTAATCGACAGCCTAAGACACTTCAAGAAATGCAATTTCGCATCAGGAATTGCCTCGGTGATACCTCTTCCCATTATCACGTAGCATTCGCGACACAAGACTACACAATTATCAAAGGTATCGTGTCAATCAAAAAAGAGAGGGACCACTTCTCGTTCATGCAGGCTGCATTGACAGGAACTCAGAAGAGGAATAATATCTTGGCGGCACTGATATATCTGCAAACGACCGAATCGAAACACTTCTTCCACCAAAGACGCCAAAAGACACAGCATCGGCAAGCTGCCTTGACCTAGGTAGGGAACACACTAACTCGCAGAAAACGTTAGCAGGAGGCAAGAGAAAGCAGAGGCAATATGAAAGTTCTAGTTATTGGTTCCGGTGAAGTGGGTGCTGCAAGTGCCTGGGATCTAGTCAGGGATAGTGAGGTGGAAACAGTGGGAATAGTAGGTAGACGGAAAAGCAACCTTGAGAGGGTACAGAAACGGATAAATAGTAACAAGCTCAAGCTGCACGTTCTTGATGTCAGTAATACCGCGAATATGAAAATATTAATGAAAGAATACGACGTTGGCATCATTTCACTACCTGATAGAAAGACAAGTTATGCGACGCTGGAGACAGCGATTGAGGCCAGGCTTAATATCGTTGACATACTCGAAGAGTATCACAGAAGACCTGACCCTTATGAGACCGAAGGTCTAAATATTCCCAATCAAATGACCCTGGAAGAGTACGGAGGATGGCTCCATAGAAGAGCCCTGGAGAATGACGTCATACTCGTTGACGGATTAGGCTTTGCTCCCGGTCTAAGTAACATCACAATCGGCGAAGCTATCAGGAAAATGGACAAAGCCGAGTCGGCGATAGCGAGAGTGGGGGGCATCCCTACGAAGGAAGCTAGTGTGAAATACCC
>CAZLCQ010000190.1:0-1889 GCA_964557995.1 uncultured Dehalococcoidales bacterium | reverse complement strand
TGTACCATGGAAAGACAGGTGGAGAGGCGATTATCAACAGGGCACCGGCTGATATTGCAAGGAAAGCAAAAACACCCCAGCCAGTGTAAATGTCAAACAGGTGGTGAAGCACGGGAGCGGTACCGGGTGGCCCGCTCATAAACGTGGCCGTAACCGGAAGAGCGAAGTCGTTTGTAAGTACTGCAATCATCACAGCCTGTACCGCGAGGATCAGGCCGACAACAATATTCCATCTGCGCAGCTTAGCAAGCCGCTGTTCAGTCGATTGGTCAGTAGACATAATATACCTCCTTAATCAAAGTTAATGGGCGAACTTATCTTGAGTGAGCAGATTATACTGGACAAGAATAAGCTTGTCAACGCATTGAATTTAGTATAGGTTCATATTTAAACTCAGATGCATACTCAGGATTAGAGCAGCCTTGTCAGCATTTCTAAGTCACATTTCGATGGATTGTGACTCAGGAGACAGAACAAGCAAGTGTTGCCCGGCTATCATCCGAATCTGCGATTGTTGACATAGTATGAGTAGTAGTTTATCGTTAATGCCAAGATGAAGACGGAAAACACGAAGCGACCTCAGGGCAGAAGTCGCCCTTTGACGGGTTCGTTATTCATTATAGCAACTACTAGGAGCGGTCAATGAACGAAGAAGGCAAGATACTCAAAGTTCCAAAAGCCGTTAAAAAGATGTTGCTGGCGGATGAACAGGCTATGGCAATAATAAGGCAATCGAGATGGAAGGCAGCCAGCACACCGGACTCCATAATAATAACTAACCAGAGGATAATCAGGTACTCTCCGTCAGCCCTGGGATTACACAAGGAAATCGAAGATTACAGGTATGAAGACATAGCCAATCTGAAAATCGAGAAAGGAATTTTGTTTGCCACCATCACCTTAAGGCGACGATTCATGAGCCAGGACCTAGTCCTGGACAACCTCCCGGCAGGTAAGGTGGATTACGTTTTCAGGCTCATTCAGGAAAATCTCAAGCGGATGAGTAGCACCTCCGTATCCCCAGTTACAACCAGTCAGCAGACTCCTCCAGGTCCGCCGGAGGACCCTCTGCAGGTCCTGAAGCTCCGCTTTGCCAGGGGAGAGATTACCAGGGAAGAATTTGAGGAAATGAAGAGGGTGCTGGAGTAGCCCTGGCTACCGCCCTTATTACATTCTGTCCTGTGTCCGTAGCTGTGATAATGCAGGAACGGACTTTGCACATACTTATTTTCCGGCGACAAGATAAACTTCCATTGAGCCAAAGCGAACAAACGGCCCGATTATAGCGTCAGAAATAATAATTTAGCTAACTATTGGGTGAATCCCTCGTATATTGACGAAATTGCTTTTCATTAGTTTCATCAGCCTCTATAATGTAAAAGACCGTCATTGTGATTAGTTAGAGAATCAACCGATGCGCATTGTCTGCATTGGACAAGCAGCCTTTGGCGAGAAAATCCTTCAGAAGCTGACTGAAAAGGGTGAAGAAGTTGTCGCAGTTTATACACCCCAGGACACTGCGGGGAAGAAGAACCCGTTAAAAGAATTAGCCATCCAGATAGGTATACCGGTCTTTCAGCCAGGATCAATGCGAGTCCCTGAAGTCTATGAACAGTACACAAGATTGAAGCCCGACCTTAACGTCATGGCTTTTGTGACCAGTATTCTGCCGGAGTCTATCCTGAACTATCCCAGGATGGGTACAATACAATACCATCCATCATTGCTTCCCAAGCATCGAGGTGGTAGTGCGATTAACTGGGCTATCATCAACGGCGAGACCAAGACAGGCATAACCATCTTCTGGCCTGACGGAGGTATAGACACCGGTCCCATCCTATTGCAGAAGGAGGTGGAAATCTCTCCCGATGATACTGTGGGCTCGCTCT
>CAZLCQ010000189.1:0-1905 GCA_964557995.1 uncultured Dehalococcoidales bacterium | reverse complement strand
GGGGAGAAGCATAGTCACCATTGCCGGCAAGCTCTGCGAGTCAGGGGATATTCTGGCAAAGGATGTCAATTTAGCCGCAACGCGTCCCGGCGACGTCATAGCCATTCCAGTTTGTGGCGCTTATTCCGTCCCCATGTCGAGCAATTATAACGCCATACCCAGGCCGGCCATAGTCATGGTGAACGAAGGACGAGCGCGCCTTATTCGGCGGCGGGAGACTTACCGGGATTTGATGAATCTGGACTTAATTTGACATGTGGCAAGTCATCGGACAGGATAAGATTCTATCTTTGTTGGATTATGGCCTCAAAACCGATGCTATAGCCCACGCCTATCTTCTGGTGGGGCCGCGGCACGTGGGCAAAGGGACTTTGGCCATCAATCTGGCGCAAGCCCTGAACTGCGAAGGCCCCGAACCGCCTTGCGGTCAATGTCGTTCCTGTCAGCGGATCCGGGAGGCCAAGCACGCTGATGTCACCTCTATTGGCCTGGATTCCAGAGCGGAGATTGGGATTGACGATATTCGAGGGTTACAGCGCTCAGCCAATCTGCCACCATACGAGGGAAAGTGCAAAGTGTTTATCATTGATGAGGCGGAATACCTATCTACCGAGGCGGCCAATGCCTTGCTCAAAATACTGGAGGAGCCACCGCCAAGGGTGGTCTGGCTTTTGTTAGCTGCTGAGGAGGAGCGCCTCTTGCCGACGGTTATTTCAAGGTGCCAGAGGCTGGAATTGAAGCCTGTTCCATCGGAGCGAGTACAGGAGGTACTCGTCAACTCATACAACGTTGACGCTGATAAAGCTAAGCTTCTGACTCAGTTGTGCCACGGTCGCTTGGGCTGGGCATTGTCTGCTCTGGCAGATTGCGATATGTTGGAGGAGCGCTCTCAGAGGATAGGCAGGCTAGCCTCGCTGTTGACCGCTGGCATAGAGCAAAGGTTTGCCTATGCTCAAGAGCTGGCCAGTCAATTCAGTCAGGATCGGAAAGCCGGGGCGGAAATAACAGAGATCTGGGTCGACTGGTGGCGTGATTTGATGCTCGTCAAAGGTGGTTGCCAGGAGGCTATCATCAACGTGGATTTCAAGACAGTTCTGAAAGAACAAGCCAGCGGCTTAAGTCTGAGCAGGATCAAGGAGTTTCTGACAAATCTTGGCTTACTACAGGAAGCAATTTCTAAGAATGTTAATCCTCGCTTGGCGTCAGAATGGCTGATGCTCGCTTTACCCAGAAGGGGCAGTCCCAAGCACGAAATACGGAGATTTGAGCAAGCAAGATCTTAGGTTTGGGCGGAGCTTAGAAATTAGGATTAAGGATTTACAGATAGATGGCTAACATAATTGGAGTTAAATTCAGCTCTCGAGGGAAGTTCGTTCACTGCGACGCCGGGGAGACACCCCTGCAGGTGAACGACTATGTAGTGGTGGATACTGATCATGGCCCGGAGGTAGCCAAAGTCGCCACTTTGGAAGTCCCGTATGAACCAGGAGAACAGCTTATGAAGGTAGTCCGCAAGGCCGAGGAGAAGGACCTTGGGGAAGGTCGGCGAAACCTGGAAGAAGAAGCCCTGGTCAAGTGCCATGAAATGGTCGGCCAACTTGGTTTGAAGATGAAGCCTCTAGCGGCTCGCTATAATGCTGAGGCCGAGCGTCTGACTGTATTCTTCAGCGCTGAGGAGAGGGTGGACTTCCGGGACTTGGTTCGGAAATTGAGCCGCGCCCTGGAAAGGCGGGTGGAGTTAAGGCAAGTAGGAGCCAGGGATGAGGCCAAGCTGTTGGGTAGCATGGGCCGATGCGGCTATCCTTTGTGTTGCCAGAGTTTCCTGACCAGCTTTGCCTCAGTATCCATAAAAATGGCCAAGGAGCAGAGCTTGGCCTTGAATCCTATGAAGATATCGGGCATCTG
>CAZLCQ010000188.1:0-1921 GCA_964557995.1 uncultured Dehalococcoidales bacterium | reverse complement strand
TCTAAAGGAGATGCCTGTCCATGTTTCCAGATCTTTACCTCCTTTAGAGGATAACCCTTTCTTCTCCCGCAATCCTAGTTTTTGTATTCTGTGTAATCGTTGCCTTCGTGTTTGTGACGAGATAAGAGGAAATGGAGTAATTGAGATTGCCTTTCCATGTTACAAAGCCTGCCCTGCGGGCATAGACATTCCTCGCTACATTCGCCTCATCGCCCGGGGAAGGCCGAGCGCTGCCTTAGCAGTGATAAGGGAGAAGGTTCCCTTCCCTGGTGTATTAGGCAGAGTTTGTGCTGCCCCTTGTGAGGAGCAATGTCAACGTGGCCGAGGTGTAGATAGAGCGTTGCGCATAAGAATGCTTAAACGCTTTGTCGCTGATAAAGGTGATGACAGATGGAAAAAGCAAACAAAATCTCTTCCTGCGACTGGTAGAAGCGTAGCAGTAGTGGGATCAGGACCAGCAGGGCTGACCTGTGCCTACTATCTGGCTAAACTGGGACACAGGGCAACTGTATTTGAAGCTCTCCCCCAGCCAGGTGGAATGATGAGGGTTGGAATCCCTGAGTATCGTCTTCCTCGAGATATACTCCGCAATGAGATCCGAGATATTGAGATGGCAGGTGTGGAAATCAGACTAAATACTCATGTGGAGTCCTTAGATTCCCTTTTTGAGCAGGAATACCAGGCAATCTTTCTTGCCATCGGTGCTCATGAGGAGATGAAGTTGAGGGTTGAAGGAGAAGATTTGCCTGGAGTAATTGGCTGTGTGGAATTCCTCCGCCGATTCAACTTGGGAGAAAAGGTAGAACTGGGAGACAGGGTGGGGGTGATTGGAGGTGGGAACGTTGCTATAGACTCCGCGCGTGCTGCCTTGCGGCTTGGCGCCAAGAGAGTAACCATTTTTTACCGCCGCACGCAAAACGAAATGCCGGCTCAGCCAGAAGAAGTGCAACAAGCGTTAGAAGAAGGAATTGAAATCATCTTTCTCGCCGCTCCTTCAAAGATTTTCGAGGAAGGATCTGCCTTAAAGTTGGAATTAATCAGCATGGAGTTAGGAGAGCCTGATGCCAGTGGCAGACGCCGCCCTGTTCCTGTTAAGGGAAGTGAGTTTGTCACCGAGCTTGATACCTTGATTGCTGCCATTGGTGAACGTCCGGAGGTTCCGGGAGACTTTCAGCTTGAAGTGGGACACGGCAATGTATTGAAAGCCAATGAAGATCTAAGCACAAGTCGGGAGGGTGTCTTTGCCGGAGGCGATTGCGTCAGCGGGCCAGCTTTAGTCATCAATGCTATTGCATCGGGAAGAAAGGCAGCTCAGTCTATTGACCGCTACCTTGGGGGCAGAGGAGATATTGCGGAGCAACTTGTTTCTATTGAGGAGGCCGTGGCCTGGCGAGAAGAAGTACCTACAGGAGGAAGACTGGCTACTATTTCTTACCTTCCGCCTGAGACTCGCTCTAAGGACCTTGCTGAGGTAGAGCAGGGAATGAATTTGGACACAGCGGTTGCTGAAGCTCAACGCTGCCTCCAATGCAATGCAATTGCACCCTTAGGTGGGCTCACACTTCGTGAGGTCGGCTGCAATTTCTGCGGTGCTTGCGTTGATGCTTGTCCCACCGGTGCCCTCAACGACTTAGCCACCCGTGGTATTCCAAAGTCTGATCGCACAGTTGCTACGATTTGTCCCTATTGTGGTGTTGGCTGCCAGTTGAACCTTGAGGTCAAGGACGGGAAGATAATAAGGTCCATCCCTGACCCAGAAGGTGCATCTAATCATGGGCAAGCATGTGTCAAAGGCCGCTTTGGCATCGCCGAGTTTGTTCATCACTCTGAGAGGCTGACTTCTCCCCTAGTAAGAAAAAATGGGGAGTTGAAAGAGACATCCTGGGATGAAGCACTAGAACTGGTGTCCAAGAAATTGAGG
>CAZLCQ010000187.1:0-1949 GCA_964557995.1 uncultured Dehalococcoidales bacterium | reverse complement strand
CTAAGATATTGGCTTATTGAAGTTGCAGCTCGTTTCCCGGCTGCTACCGCCTCAACCACAGTAGCTGGTCCTGAAGTGCAGTCGCCACCGGCGAATACCGCCTCCAAAGAAGTCTCCATTGTTTCTTCATTAACGCTAACATATCCCCTGCGGGTGAACTCTATCTGACCTTCCTGAATCCCGGAAGCTTCCATAGTCTGACCAATAGCGCCAATTACCGTATCTACATCCACGGTAAATTCCGAGCCGGCTATTGGTTCGGGCCTTCGCCTCCCTGAGCTATCCGGCTCCCCTAAAGCCATCTCGATGCACCCCATAGCGCAAGCCTCACCTTCTCGGGTGGTTATTTTCACAGGTGCTGCCAGAAAGTGGAACTCTACTCCTTCCTGCTCAGCCTGTTCTATTTCCTCATTGTTGGCTGGCATCTCATCCCTTGACCTTCGGTAGACAATGGTTACCTCGCTGGCGCCCAGCCTCAGGGCAGTTCGGGCGGCATCAATTGCCGTATTGCCGCCACCGATAACGGCTACCTTTTGTCCCAGGCTTACCTTCTGTCCGAGAGCCACATCTCTCAGAAATCCTATCCCGGAAAGAATACCAGGCAAGTCCTCTCCCTCTACCTTCATCTTCTGGCTCGCCTGAGCACCAAGAGCCAGGAAGATGGCTTCATAACCGTCACTCTCAAGGCTGTCAATGGTAAAGTCTTGACCCAGGCGCACATTACAGCGAATCTCATGACACAGGTCAGTGATACTCTTCATTTCCTTGTCCAAAATCGCTTTGGGAAGGCGGTATTCGGGGATTCCATATCTCAGCATTCCACCAAGCTTTGGGCTTGCTTCGAGGATGGTTACCTCGTGCCCCTCCAGAGCGAGATAGTACGCTGCTGATAAACCCGCCGGACCTCCACCGATAATAGCTACCTTGTGCCCGGTAGGCGGTTTGATCTCGGGGATATAAGGAGTTCCGTTATTCAGGTCATAGTCGGCGACGAATCTCTTCAAGGCATTTATCGCCACCGGACCCTCTAGCAGGTTTCTCCGGCACTTGTTTTCGCAGAAGCGAGGGCATACTCGCCCGATGACAAGAGGCAACGGGTTATTCTGCTTAATCAGCTTCAGCGCTTCCTGGTACTCGCCATTGGCGATCAGTCCGATATAGCCTTGGACATCTATTCCGGCGGGGCAGGCTGATTTGCAGGGGGCAATACAGTCGCCATAGTGGTCGGATAGGAGTAACTCCAGCGCCATCCGGCGGCTTTCGACAAGCTCGTCGGTCACCGTCCTCACTACCATGCCCTCCGTCAGGGGAGCGGCACAAGCAGGCATGGGGCCCCGCGCGCCCTCTACTTCCACTAAGCAGAGGCGGCAGGCAGCGCTGGGCTTTAGACGCGGGTCATGACATAAGGTAGGTATCTCGACTCCATTCTGTTGAGCAGCTTCCAGGATGGTGCTTCCTGCTCTTGCTACAACCTTCTCCCCATTTAATATGAATGATATTTTGGCCATTACATCTCCTTAATGGACAGATATGGCACCGAGACGGCACATACTCATACATAGACCACAACGGATACACCTATCAGGGTCTATAGAGTGAGGCTTCTTTTTCTCCCCTGAGATAGCCTCTACAGGACAGTACTTGGCACATAACCCGCACCCGGGGCACTTCTCCGTGATAATCTCGTAGGTAATCAGGGCTTCGCATTTCTTGGCCGGGCAGCTCTTCTCTTGGATATGAGCTTCATATTCATCACGGAAGTACCTCAGCGTGGTCAATACCGGATTGGGTGCAGTCTGTCCCAAACCGCACAGTGAGGCTTTCTTCACACCTTGAGCTAGTTCTTCGAGGTGTTCTATATCTTCCTCTTTACCCTCACCTTTGGTAATTCTATCCAGGACCTCCCGCATGCGTAGCGTTCCTATTCGACAGAAGGTACACTTGCCGCA
>CAZLCQ010000186.1:0-1987 GCA_964557995.1 uncultured Dehalococcoidales bacterium | reverse complement strand
CCGCCAGCCGTACTCCATCACGAGCTGGAACATAGACATTCCTTTCGACCTTTACGCCGTACATCGGCTTAGATCCAACTTGCTTTTTCGTGCGTGCCATTGTCACTCCTTTTGGGCTTTCTTTGCCCGCCTTTCACAAACTTAGTTCAAGCTGGCGCATATACACTGCCATCGGCTGTCAGCGGCATAGGTGGAATTCTATTGATGTCTTGATGATCGCTTACATGAAGCATTTTTCGAGTTACAGTTATGCGCCTTATCTTTCATGGAATAGTAACTCATTCTTTTTCAGAAGTCTAAAGGAATCGTCGCAAATTCTATGAGTATTCTCATAAGAGCCCCTGGTGCCTCAGTTTCCTTTGAGAGAGCCTGCCAAATCTCTTCCCTCATCTTCTGCAGATCGGCTGGGCTTCTGCTTCGATTCGCGGGTTGCTGAGATGTACATCTCGGCAGCATGAAATGAGCTGCGTACCAGCGGACCAGACACGACAGAGACAAACCCCAATTTCTTTCCCACAATTTGGTGTTCTTCAAACTCCTCAGGGCGAACGTACCGGACCAACTTGTGATGCTCTAGCGAAGGCTGTAGATACTGGCCTATGGTTAGAAGGTCGCAGCCTGCTTGCCTGAGATCCGCCATTACTTCGGTGACCTCGTCCCGAGATTCGCCCAATCCCAACATGAGCCCGGATTTGGTCAAGAGACTGCTGTCGAGCAGTTTGGCTTGCTTAAGAAGTTCGAGTGACCGTTGATATTTCGCTTGCGGACGAACTTCGGAGTAAAGCCGTGGAACTGTTTCTATGTTGTGGTTGAGAACAGCAGGGGAGGCAGCTATTACCGTTTGCAGAGCGGAGGCCGACCCTTGAAAGTCGGGGATAAGGACTTCGACTGCGATATTTGAATCATACTTGTGGATTGCCCTGATGGTTTGGGCGAACTGGGACGAACCGCCGTCGGGAAGGTCGTCTCTGGTTACAGACGTAACAACTACATACCGCAGATCCAGTCTGTCAGCTGCCTGCACAATATGGTCTGCCTCTTGCGGGTCGGGGGCTTTGGGGTTGCCATTCGTCACCGCACAGAAGGTGCAATTTCGAGTACAAATATCACCCAGTATCATGAACGTGGCTGTACCTTCCGAAAAGCATTCCGTCCGGTTGGGACAACGAGCACTTTCGCAAACGGTGTGCAGCTTCAAGTCACGGGCGAGCTTCGTCGCCTTGTTGAGTATCGTGGGCTCAAGAGCGTTTAACTTCAGCCATCCGGGGCGTCCAGCATAGACAGCCATCTATCACTCTCCTGCTCACAGTTCAAGCAAAACGTTTCCGAGAAGGAAGGGAGTAATTTTCCTATGATGGTTTTCATACCTACCCAATGCCCTAATAGCTCTGAAACCGAAGTCATCAATTCGCCCGACAAGCCGCAAGGTCTTACATATTCGAAGTACTGCAGGTCGTTACTTACGTTGAGAGCAAACCCGTGCGTGGTAATGTGGTGGCTAACATGTATGCCTATGGAGCAAACTTTCTTTTCGCCCACCCAGACACCGGGGTATTCCGCTACCCGGTGACCTTGGATACCGAGAGCCAGCAACAACCTGATGATGGTTGCTTCCAGTTTCCGGATATATTCGCGCACGCCAAGACCGTTCTCTTCAAGGCTAAGGATGGGATAGCCGACAAGCTGTCCCGGACCATGGTAAGTAATGCCCCCGCCCCGATTGGTATGAAAAATGGCGATTCGAGCTCGAGCCAGCGTCTCGGGAGGCACAGTTATGTCCTCTCCTCCCCTGAACCGTCCTACGGTGAAAACCGGCGGGTGCTGCAGGAGCAGCAACACGTCACCAATTCTAGCCTCCGCTCTTGCCTGCATTAACCCTTTCTGCAGCTTTAAGGCACGCTCATACGGCACTATCCCCAAGTAAGGGGCAATACAGGCCTTCTTAAGCGTAGAAACATTCATCAGCAAAGCGCTACAACCTCTGGAA
>CAZLCQ010000185.1:0-1987 GCA_964557995.1 uncultured Dehalococcoidales bacterium | reverse complement strand
TGGATGATGGCAGCTTGTTCGCCCTCAAGGTCTTGATTTAGCAAAGCAATGATTTTGTTTTTATCCATTTGTCCCTCCTGTGTCGTCTCATTTCGTGTCTCTTTCGTGACGCTGGATAGTCACCCCTCATCACCAATAAATTGTCGACTTTGTTAGTGCAAAGCACTTCTTATGTACATTCGATATCGCTTGGAGTATTACTTTATCAGGGTGGCACCCTTATCACTAAGCTTGTATCTATCTTCTTTTTGCTCAGCTAAGCCGGCTTGACTAATCTCGCGGAGGCCACTTCTAACCCTGAACAGGGGCAGTCCAGTTTCTTGAGCGACTTCTTCAGGAGACTTCAACCCTGCCTGCAGTGCACGGAGCATCTTGGTACCTGATTCAGTAGGTTTGCCATCAGGGCTAACACATGCCATATTATCCTCCTACAAAGATATTCCTAGAGTTTTCTCTTGCACAGATACCAGTCTACGCACTCGTACCCCTGCTTGAGCCTCTCCTCGGCCATTTCCTGCGTGTTCGGCGGCGGTACCACTACCTTGTCACCCGGTCGCCAGTTAGCTGGAGTAGCGACACCGTTTTTGTCCGTGGTTTGCAGTGCGTCTACTATTCTCAGTATCTCATCCATGTTCCTGCCAGTAGTTAGCGGGTAGTACAGTATGGTTCTGATTTTCTGGTCGGGGTCGATTATGAACACGCATCGGACAGTCTCAGTCTTGCTCTGGCCGGGATGAATCATGCCATACGCCAGGGAAACCTCCTTATTGAGGTCAGCGATAATAGGGAACGGTATCTTCACCTTGGTTTTCTCCTCCACATTGCGTGCCCAGGCGATATGTGAGGAAACGCTGTCCACACTAAGGCCTAGAAGCTCTACCCCCCGCTTTTGCAGTTCGGGATAAATCTCGCTAAAAGCGATGAACTCAGTAGTGCACACTGGGGTGAAATCGGCCGGGTGGGAGAAGAGAATCAGCCAGCTCCCCTTGAAATCTTCCAGCTTGAGCTTCCCGTGAGTGGTTACTGCCTCAAAAGCTGGAGCCGGCTCGCCTATGTGGGGCATGTGACTTGTCTGTTCTTTTGATTCTTCCATGTTTGACACCTCCTTTGAATGATTATACTACCAAACTCATTTCCTTTGTGCTCCCCCAGAGACGGTGAATATTGCACGGAGATAAAGCATGTATAGTACCTAACTTGCTAGTCTTAAATAGAAGGTGACGCTTCAGTCTTAGTGTAGACGGGGCACCTATCAGGCCCTTCAACCCTACTATTCGCCGAACGATGAGGCAAAGCCGTGCTCTTTGTGCTTTTCTGCGATTGTGCTGGCCAAGTCATCGAGAGCTCGGAAACCCTCTTCCGTAGGAAATCCCTTGCTTATCACAGGAGCCAGCACCTCTGCCTTGATGTTGGGAATCATTCCTGTGAGCTGTTCCACGGCCTTGCTGCCCCAGCCATAGGAGCCAATAATGGAGATAAACTCGAGCCTGGGTCTCAAAGCATTGACCAGAAATGCTGCATAGGCAACGTTGGGATGCGGACCAACCAGGACCGTGGGTGTGCCGATGACCATGGTAGCTGTGTCCACCAATGCCATGGCCAGCTTGCCAATATCAGTGGCTGCCAGGTTGAACTGCTTGACCGTGATGCCTCTGTCGGCCAGAGCTCCCACAAAATACTCAACCATCTTTTCAGTGCTGCCGTGCATGGAGACGTAAGGCAGCACCACGATGTTCTTGAGCGGGCCGAATACCCAGCTTCGGTATGCCTCCATGATGAATGAAGGCTTGTCATACATGGGGCCATGACTGGGGGCGATGACGTCAATCTGGTAACTGCTTAGCTTTTCCAGGTGCTTCTCAATAATACTGTGGAAGGGCATCATGATTTCGGCATAGTACCTTTTGGCCGCCTCATGAATTTGCCATTCATTGGACACATACATGTCTGTAGTGGCTAAATGGGAGCCGAAAAGATCGCAGGGGAA
>CAZLCQ010000184.1:0-2026 GCA_964557995.1 uncultured Dehalococcoidales bacterium | reverse complement strand
AGTGGCGTTCCCTGGGAGAGACGAACAGCCCAGTTCAGGTGCGTAATTGCTATAGCTACTCCAGAAGGTCAATGTCAGATCTGCTCGGGCGAGTGTCCCGGCATAATTGCCATTGAGCCTAGGGGAGAAAATGGTTTTGGCTACGACCCCATTTTCTTTCTTCCCGAGCTAGGTAAGAGCATGGCCGAACTTCCCCCGGAGACGAAGAATCAAATCAGCCACCGCGCCCGAGCAGCTCAGAAGGCCCGTCAGGTACTCCACCAAGTTCAAGCCTAACCTGTCCATCAGATCACCTAGGAAAGCAACCCGCAATTCTGCCAACAAACTTGTCAACTGTCTCTTCATACCGACGACTTCGGGATGGATTTCGGTCTCGGATTTGTGAAGTGCCCATCACTTCACGAGCTTGTCCTGCGAATTGAAACTGGAAACAACAGGCACAAACAACGAGATTTTCTGCAACATCTGAGCAAAATTCAAGCAAAACCTATTGACATTCAAATGACGATGGCTTATCCTTTAAGAAAAAGGGAGGTGAACAGATGCAAGCATACTGTATGAAGTGCCGCGCCAAGAGAGAGATGAAGAACCCCAGAAGCATAATGATGAAGAACCGCCGGCCGGCTACTCAAGGTGTGTGTCCCGTATGTGGGACCAAGATGTTCAGGATAGGCAAATAGCTAAGAGTCAAAGTTAATACTCCGAGTGGCAGAACAACAGAAAGGCTGGGTGCCTGCGTGCAGGGGTGTCCAGCCTTCTGCTATTGCGTATAGGTGAACCAGTTATACAATCGGCGTCAACAATCGGTCCCAAATCGTTGGTTGGAATTGACTCTAGCTATCTCCGAAGAACTCCACACTCACTAGGTGCTGACCACCCCTAAGGTTATTAAGAACACTATGACGCCGGCCACAATTACGCCGACTCCAACGGCGGGAAAGGCTCTCTTCCAATCCACATCAAGAAGCCACGCCAAAATAGTGCCAGTATAGGCCCCAGTAAAAGGCAGGGGCACAGCCACGAACAAGAATAGCCCCCAGAAGCCATACTTATCTACTATCGGTTGACCTCTCTTTCTCAAGCTATCCAAGTACCTGCCGAACAATGGGATTCGAAACAGGAATCTGTCGTAGAATAATCGCAAGACAAAGAAGACGGGGAAGAATATGAGGGCGTTAACGACGATTGCTACAAAGAAGGTGAACCAAGGGTCCAATCCCAAAGATATACCTAACGGGATTCCGCCCCTTAATTCACTAATGGGAGAGGCAGTGACTAGTAGAAACCTAGCTAAGTCTCCCAAGTCCCAAGTCATTATTTGTTTCCATAGGCTGTTTGCGGATGGGAAGCACAGTTTACCATATGTTATGACACCTTGTGCTCATTGCCAACCGCTCCGTTCCGTGCTATCCTTGTCCTCTATCTGACTCACCTAAACGCGGGGAATGAACCGAACGAGACTATTTGGCACCAGCGGCATCCGTGGTGTAGTTGACCAAGATTTGTCGACTGACTTATGCCGCAGGGCCGCCCTGGCCATAGGGACTACACTCCCTCAATCCTCTACAGTCTGCATCGCTACGGATACCAGAGTAAGCAGAGATGTAATCAAGGATTCGGTTACTACTGGTCTGCTTTCTTGTGGTGTAAACGTAGTTGATTTGGGCATTTTACCTACGCCAGCGCTGGCGTTACTCACGCGGGAATCGGGCTTCGCCGCTGGCATTATGATCACGGCATCCCACAATCCCCCTGAGTTCAATGGAATCAAGCTCTTCACCGAGAACTCGTTGGGATATAGTCAGGCTCAGGAGGCAGAGATAGAGAAGATTTTTTTTCAGAAACAATTCCGCCAAGGGAAGAAAGGGACTTTGGAGCAGGGAGAGGGCATGAAGCAGAGGTACCTTTCCTTTATTAAAGACAAGCTTTCCTCAATGGGATTTAAGCAGGAGCCTGGTATGGGCGGGGGTTGTGACGACGACGGCAGGTTTCGTGAAGGCAAGCTTTCCTTAACGGCATCTAAGCA
>CAZLCQ010000183.1:0-2043 GCA_964557995.1 uncultured Dehalococcoidales bacterium | reverse complement strand
TCGGGTGAATTGAGAAATTGATCGAGCCCATGTTGAATGTAGCCAGCTCCGGCTTGAGGGCCGGGACAACCCTTATTCTTTCCTCTGCTGTCATTTCCATGGTGCCACCAGTGGTTACGCAGACGATGACGTTGCTTCTGGCCTTGATGAGGGTGGCAATCTCCCGGTATACCGCCGGGTCAGTGGTCGGTTTGCCCGTCTGCGGGTCTCTGCCATGGACATGCACGGAAGCCGCGCCGGCATTGGCACACCTTTCCGCTTCCTCGGTGATTTGTTGGGGCGTAAGCGGTAGATAAGGCGTCTGAGTCGGCAGGGTAATGTTGCCGGTTAGGGCCGCGGTTATGATTAATTTCTCCATCTGGTACATTCCTCCTTACGTTGTCGGTTATCGTATCACACAGTGTCTCAAGTTTGTTGCTTGCGGGAGTAATCCATGAGATGCTTCATAAGCCTTGCTCTGGTGCCCTTCATCCTTTCCGGGGTCCAGCTGTCGTAGAAGCCTTTTCCAGACTTGAATCCAAGCTCACCTTTGGTGACCTTTTCCTTCAAGAGTGGTGAGGGGTCGGGAGAAGCCTCCAAATCCTGCAAGACCGTATTGTGGATGGCCAGAACCAGATCTAGCCCCACCATATCGGCATTTTCAATTGGCCCCAGTACAGGAATCCGGATACCAAAGCTTTGCTTAATAGCATCGTCTACTGTAGCTGCATCAGCAATGCCTTTCTCTACAATTGAGATGGCCTCCCGCCAGAGGGCATGCTGGAGACGGTTAGCGACGAACCCCGGGACATCCTTCAAGCATTTGATAGGATATTTGCCCGCCTTCTTCATGAATTGGTAGGTTATTTCCATTGTCTCGTCGGATGTATCCTTTCCCTTTACTACTTCAACCAGAGGGATAAGGTATGGTGGAAACCAGAAGTGTGTTCCAATGATTCTATCCCGATTCTTGGCCTTAGATGCTATCGCGGTTATGCTGATTACGGATGTATTTGTGGCCAGAATAGCATCCCTGGGGCACATCTCGTCTAATTCCTTAAATAGATCCTGTTTCATCTTCAGGTCTTCAGCCACTGATTCGATAATAATCGGGGCCTTCCTCACTGCCTCATCCATATTTCTTGTTGTTCTTATCCTGCTTATGATCCTCTTTGTTTCGTCCTCTACGCTAGCTTGTCCTTCCATTAAGACCCTGAGATTTGACTCAATATTCTCAATGGCTTTGTCTAACGTCTGCTGAGTCCGGGAGTACAGAGATACCTGATAGCCTGCCCTGGCAAAATGCAGTGCCAGTCCATGCCCTACCATGCCGGCTCCCAGTAGACCGACGTGACTAATCTCTTCGGCTTTCACAAGTTGCTCCCACTCCTGCTCAGGCAGGAATCGTGATAACTGTCCAAAACAGAGAAGACTACTAGTAGTTAATAGCGACCAGCATACTCACCGGTTTGTTGGTCTTATTGACTATCGATCTACCTTCGTTGGGACCGATGTAGACTGAGTCCCACGGACCCAGGCTTATCTCTTCCTTCTCGGTCTTAACGGTGATTTCTCCGTCCAGGACAAAATAGTATTTCTCCGCTGGCGTAGCTCCGAACTCGGCTCCGCCTCCAGGCAGGAAGTGGGACATGCCTACCCAGAACTTCTCAGCCCCGGTCTCCTCTTTCCCGCTTAGCCTGAACGCAATCATCTTGAAATGACCGGCAGCCTCATAGGGCTTCACCTGAGCTAAACTAACCTTCTTCATATCTTCTCCCTTCTAATTGCAGATTACTCGGGTCTTCATTAATCTGGACTATAGTGTGCCGTACTTGTAAAGGCGGTCCCGGACATCGTATGTTTTGACGTCTTCCAGACAAACGTTCTTCGTATATCCTCCGTGTCCATTTTTCGAGTATCGTGGTAAACAAACAGCTATATACTTCATCTTTCCGGGAGGCAGCCGCCATAGGAATAGGTCCTATCGGGCACGTTATTCAGGTCATCTTTGTCGATTTCGGCAACGCAGTGAGCCATGGAGCCATCGCCCATGTACCAGCGTAG
>CAZLCQ010000182.1:0-2050 GCA_964557995.1 uncultured Dehalococcoidales bacterium | reverse complement strand
AACCAGATTATCGAATTCATCCTTGGACGGTAATATATAGATATTTACCGGCTCAGAGGACGAAACGGAATAACCGATTTCCAGACTTTCGATCTTGACCACCGAATCACTGAACGTGGCAGCCTCAACGGGAAAAGCTCTGCCATCACCGCCATAGTAATATGCGTACCCTGCCCTCAATTCAAGTTCTTCATCCATAGCTGAGACCATATCACGGTCCTCGATAAACTGTTCCTGCAAAGATCCGTTGATGTACGTCCATAAGTTCTCAGGATTGATTCCCGGCACCAGGGCGTAAGCATGGCTTTCCGTCAAGACCAAATACGTCCTTATTCCCATGTTTTCCAACAAGGAACAGGCCAGAATTGTCAGGTCTTCGCAGTCGCCACCTTTGGTGTCCAGAGTCTCAAATGGGGACTGGATAGACTCCCCATCTTCGGGGTCAGCGATGTATGTGAAGTTCTCCACAACGTAGCGATACACGGCATTTACTTTGCCTTCCTTATCAGGATAATCCTGGACAATAGCGTTGGCCAGTTCCCTTAATTGAGCATCATCAGGAACAATCTTCTCTATATAAGGTTTGGCCAGTCTGACTTCGTACGGCTCTATTTCACCAATCTGACATGCAAAAGGGGACCCAACGACAACTACAATTGTGGCCACCCCGCAGAGCAGCAAGATCAGTGCCCACGTGCGGCTAGTCATCACCATACTTCCCTTGTCCAGTTGATATAAACGATGAATCAGCGACCGCTGCCAGCAAACCAGGCGACGAAATGAATACCATGTCTATGTCATGCTTCTTCTGGTTCTAGCTACTTCAGGAATACCCATGGATATTGCTTTTCCCATCCGGTCCGTTATGTCACTTCCCAAAGCCAAAGGCCGGTGCTTTCATCGAGTTTTCTCTCGAGCTGCGGGCCTTCTAATTGACGCAAGTGCACTTCAGCGGCAAAGACAATTCCTTCCAACAAGTGGCCGGCCTTAGTGTTCCCCTTTTCATCGGCCAGTACCACGTGCGCATGCACAAAAGGCTTTCCCTCGCTTAGCGACACATTTCCTACACAACTTACGAGTTCATGAGGTGCCTCAATTCCCATCTCTCGATATTTATGATTCTTCTGGTGATAGTAGCCGAGTTTGGCACGCTTCAAGGCACCGATTGCCGTGAAGCTTCCCGCCTCAATTCCCTTGCTCATGGCAAGCTGAGTGATGGATTGGATGAGATCTGCATCCTGTCTGAGTCGCAGGATTAGCTCCTTACTGGTACTGAACTCGAAAACACTCATCGGATCATGACCGAGGTTCATAATTTCTCACCTTTCCTTTCTATATTATTAGGCAGAAATGCCTTTGCCTAAGTAATCATAACTGTGGCACTCGTCGCATCGTCAATACGATTCCATTTTACCACACACCTAAGCCGATTATAGGTGCTTTGATATAATTCGCATGTGTGGCTTCTGTATGTTAGTTGTGCCTGGGTCGCCGGGATATTCCTGGGTTCCAAGATTGGTCTGCCCTGGCTCGCCCTGCTTTTCCCACTCATCCCCTTACTCTTCGCACCCCTCCTGCCCAGCAGCAGAAAGACCTTAGTAACAGTCGGACTGTGCCTCTTGGCGCTACTCGGTGGCGGGTTGCGGTTCTCGTCAAGCCTAACTCCAGTAGATGAGCATTCCCTCTCCTTCTACAACGACAAGGGAATGGCAGAAATTCAAGGCATGGTGGCGGAGGAGCCGGACATTCGAGACAGGTATTGCCTGCTGACGTTTTCCGCCACCGAAATAGTCGTGAATGGTGATAGCAAAGAGGTATCGGGAACTGCCTTGATTCGAGTATCGCGATACCCTGTCTACCATTATGGGGACACGCTGAAGGTAACTGGCAAACTCGAGACCCCATCACAATTTGAGGATTTTGACTATAAAGCCTACCTGGCCCGTCAGGGAATTTATTCGCTCATCTACTACCCTTCCATGGAACTTCTAGACCGTGGACAGGGCATTAAGCCACTGCAGTGGATTTACTCCTTAAGGGAGCGGCTTGG
>CAZLCQ010000181.1:0-2125 GCA_964557995.1 uncultured Dehalococcoidales bacterium | reverse complement strand
CAATCGGTGCTGTCAATACTATAGTCAAAAAAGAGGATAAGCTTGTGGGTGCTAATACCGATGCTTACGGCTTTGTTGAGGCGTTGGATAAGGAACGACACTTTGACTCTAGGGGAAAGAAGGTGGTCATGTTGGGTGCCGGTGGGGTAGCCAGGGCAGTCAGCTTTGTTCTGTTGCAGAGGAAGATAGCCTCATTGGCCATTACTGATGGTATCTTTGAGCGGGCCAGCGCACTAGCCGAAGATTTGGTCGGGCATAGCGGAGGAGCTTCTTCAAAGTCGAAGGATTCGGAACCCAGTATCAGCGCTTTTGAGTGGCAGAATCTGGACTCAGCCAGAACTCTTGCCGGCTGCGACTTGATAGTGCATTGCACCACAATAGGAATGAAGGACAGTCCCCAGGAAAGACAATCACCTCTCAGGCTTGAAGTGATCCCTAAGGGCATTTTGGTATACGATGTCGTATACAACCCCGGGCTAACACCTCTGTTGAGGCTGGCGCAACAAGCCGGGGCCAACACACTTGGGGGGCTGCCTATGCTAGTATATCAGGGGGCCGCTTCGTTCAAGCTATGGACGGGTAAGGAAGCCCCAGTGGACATAATGTTGAAGAGAGCCAAGGAGATGTTGGCAGGGAAGCAATGAAGAGAATGAGGGCAATCATTGTCAGTCTATGTGTATTGGCAGTGCTCCCAGCGATACTGATTCCTGTTCTCTTGCTTCCGAGGCGGGCGCCTTACAAGGCTGTAGTGATTCCACTCAAGAAGATGCCGGCGTTGTCACCGGTGCCCGGTTGAGTTCATGGAGTTGCTAGAGAGGTTCCGCTGCCTTTGGGAGTTAATCTAATGGGAAGGTTTCGTTTTCTTACCGCCGGAGAGTCCCACGGAAAGGGCTTGGTGACGGTCGCAGAGGGAATGGTGGCTGACCTTCCCCTGGGAGAGCATTACATCAATAAGGAACTCAAGCGTCGCCAGCAGGGCTATGGGCGCGGTCGCCGCATGAAGATTGAAGATGACAAGGTGGAAATCATAGCTGGCGTTCGACATGGGCTTACCACAGGCAGCCCCATCGCCTTGTTTATCACCAACCGGGACTGGGAAAACTGGCAGCGAGAGTTAAGTGTGTCTCCAGTAGATAGAGAAGTCGAGCCAGTCACGTGTCCTCGCCCGGGACATGCCGACCTGGCCGGTGTGACTAAGTACGGTCTGGAAGATATCAGGCCGGTTATTGAGAGAGCCAGTGCCCGGGAAACAGCCGCCAGGGTAGCTGTCGGTGCTATAGCCCGAAGATTCCTTGAAGAATTCGGTATTGCCATTCATAGTTATACGGTAGCTATTGGGCGGCATCAGTGGGAACCGCCCAAAGTCAGTTCTATGAACTGGGGACAGGTAGAGATTTCCCCGGTCCGTTGTGCCAATGCCAAGGTGGAAGAGGCCATGGTGACGGCGATTGACGAAGCCAAAGCTGATGGTGACACGCTGGGTGGCGTTTTTGAGGTGATTGCTACCGGTATCCCCATCGGCCTGGGCAGCCATGTTAGCTGGAACCGGCGTCTCGACGGCAGGATTGCCAGGGCGATAATGAGCATCAATGCCGTGAAGGGGGTGGAAATCGGAGCGGGATTTGCTTTAGCCGGACTTAAGGGCTCGCAGGCCCACGATGTCATCGAACCTAATCCGCGTGGCAAAACGAAGAGACTCCCTTGGCGACATCCGACTAACCGTGCCGGTGGCATCGAAGGTGGCATAAGCAATGGCGAGGGCATAATAGTCAGGGCAGCGGTCAAACCTATCGCTACCTTGGCCAGTCCTTTACCTTCTGTAGACCTTCGCAGCGGTAAGAAGGTCAAGGCCCACTATGAGCGCAGCGACATTTGTGTTGTCCCTGCCGCCGGGGTAATCGGCGAAGCCATGTTAGCCACTGTCCTGGCTGATGCTTGCCTGGAGAAATTCGGCGGTGATAACTTAAAGGAGACACTGGCGAATTATCGTAATTATTCGAGCAACATATCCTAATTGTTGACCACAATCCCCGCCAAATGAATTTCACCTGCTCGTCACTCACTCGGTAGGGACTTGATGAACTCACCCACCAGGTTGACATTGGCCAATTCATGCTTCCATGCC
>CAZLCQ010000180.1:0-2130 GCA_964557995.1 uncultured Dehalococcoidales bacterium | reverse complement strand
CCTGTAATGCTTGAGCCCCGCTTCAGTTGGCTTGTAGCCGTAGAGAGCAAACCTATCTTCTCGTTCCCGGGTAACTAAGTTCGCTGATACCAATGCCCGCAGAATCGCCTCTCCAAAGTACCCACTCAGATTAAGGTGATGATCAGGCACTGCCTTGTTAGTTACTTCATACTCGCGGCAAATAGCAGCCAAGAGCTTGGCCGGCTCCTTCTCCAGGCTTTGGAAGAGAGCCTGCATGGTCTCTGTCTGCTTCACTACCTCAACAAAATCTTCAAAAGCACCCATACTTGCTAGCCCTTAATGCTGGCAGAGTAGTATTCCTTCGTACACCGACACATTTGCCTGAAGAGGTATTTTACCTATTGGAGCTTCTCACAGCAACTTCGGATAGGACGCCAATCGGAAATTGGCATTGACACCCTAGGCAGGCAATGCTATAGTGAGACTAAGATAATATGTCCGATGAGGTGACGGGATGAACTACGGACGCGAATTGTTGAAGGGAAATACGGATTCTCTATTGCTTTGTCTAATTAGTCGTCAACCTACCTATGGCTACCAGATAGTGAAGGAACTGCAGCAAAGGAGTAACGGGTATTTTCAGTTCAAGGAAGGTACCCTCTATCCTGCTCTCCACCGGCTGGAGCGAGATAACCTTATCGCAGGTAAGTGGCAAGTACTACCGAATGGACAGCAGAGACGTTACTACTACATAACTGAGAATGGACAGCAGGTTCTAGCCAGAAGATTAGCTACATGGCAGGATTTCTCTACGGCAGTTAAAGCAGTCATACAAACGGAAACAACGTAGGACCAGAGTAGTGAGTAACATAAGCCATTACCTAAACAGGTTCAAAGCTAGCCTCCAGATTGATCAGACTATAAGAGACGGCGTCACTCAAGAGCTTTACACACATCTCGAGGAGAAGACTCAGGAGCTAGAAGAGAACGGGCTAAGTAGGGAGGAAGCAAGTAAGATCGCAGTGCAATCTCTCGGCTCTCCCGAACTAATTGCCGAGCAAATGTATGAAACACACGCTCAAGGTAGCTGGAAAGAGGCGCTTATCAGCGCCTCCCCTCACTTCCTGGTTGCTTTGCTCTTCACCTCGTACTACTGGCAGAATATCCTCTACCCCTCAATCATATTAGCACTGACCGTGGGTATTGCAGTCTATGGTTGGCGTCGAGGTAAGCCCATATGGCTCTTCCCTTGGTTGGGATACTACCTTCTGCCAGTGGTAGTCAGCGGTATATTGCTGCTTTCGCTCCCCGAGGGCTGGGGATGGATGGCGGCGCTGCTTTATATCCCCGCAGCTCTTTTCGTCTTTGTTCATATAATGAGGCAGACGGCAAGACGGGACTGGCTGTATGCATCACTGATGCTAGCACCCATGCTTGTTACATTCGCCTGGTTTTCATCCCTGGGCAGAGGGAATGAGCTTTTGGCAAGTGACTGGGCAGCAAGGCTGCAAGCAAACGCACTCTGGATAGTTGTTAGTTTTGTTGGTCTGGCAGCAGCGACTATCGCTTTCATCCGCCTTAAGCAACGCAGGTACAAGATCATTAGTCTGCTAATTCCGCCGCTTGTGGTCTTATTCGCGGTAATTGCGGCAAGCGGAGGAAATATTTGCACTTGGAGCTGGTTGCTTTTGCTCTTTTCTCTATCCGCCTTTGCCGTCCCTCTGTGGATGCAGGCCAGAGCCTATCAATAGTCGCTTGGGAATACAGAAGATCCAGAACCCCAGATCTTAAGCAATCTCAAGATTCAAGTCTCAAGTTTCCAAAACCATCCTAGATTCTGAATGTGTAGCAGATTTGGTGCCCGGGATCCCGGAGATTCTCAAGATTGATTGCGAACAGCCGAACTCAGTCCCCTGTCTGACTCCACAGCCCGGGTTGGGACCGAATGTCCCTCTTATATGGCAATCCCAGATGTTCATAAGCAAGCCTGGCAGCCATTCTGCCACGAGGTGTCCGTTCCAGGAAGCCTAACTGAAGAAGATACGGCTCGTAAACATCCATGATAGTATCAGCATCCTCGTTAATGGAAGCAGCAATAGTGTCTAGACCCACCGGACCACCATCAAATTTGTCAATTATCGTGTGCAAAACTCTATGATCTATGTCATC
>CAZLCQ010000179.1:0-2132 GCA_964557995.1 uncultured Dehalococcoidales bacterium | reverse complement strand
TATAGAGCTCTCCGCAATTTAGGGTTTGGCGATAGTCATATCTATTACCTTAATTCCAATCGTCCCCAAGATATTGACGGAGACCAGTATCACGACGATGAAGTAGATATGACCGCTTCCTTCGCAAGCTTTCGGAGCGCCATGAATGAAATCAAAGATGAAATAGGGGATAGCTCTGCCCTATTTGTCCTCTACCTGGTAGGTCACGGAGTTGAGGAAGCATTCTCATTTGGCGGGGATTCCCTTCATGTTTCCGCATTGAATAACGCTTCAGGTGGTGGTTTGCTTGATGGATTCTCAGAAAAGGTCAGGATGCTAATTGTGATAGAGTCATCCTACTCGGGGAGTTTCATTAGTGCTTCTGCCGATTCCGATGCAGATAGCATCTCGGCTGAAAACAGAATCATAATCACTGCAACTCATGACAACCAGGAAAGACTCTATGAAGATATTCTTCGTTCTAGTGACCGCTTCTGGGGAAATCTGAATCAGGGACTAGATGTTCAGGAAGCATTTGTCAAAGGCTCATCGCTTGGAGGGAATTCTGTATGGCAGGGGTATGAAATGTGGTTTGGGGATGAAGAATGCTCACTGCTTGACGACAATGGAGACAGGACAGGAAACCCTCCCTACCACCTAGACAAGGATGGGGAGCTGGCCGCTGCCACAAAGGTCGGCGGGCCGGGCGCTCAAAGTCTGGAATTAACGAACTGGTATTTGGTGTGGAAGCATAGTCTTGGCGAGCTCCGCGTCTATGATTCAGAAGATCGAGTTACCGGTTTGGTGAACGGGCACGTCAAAGAAGAAATCCCGGACTCGATCTACAACGAACAGAACGACATTGTTGCCATCTCTTCCCCGTCTGGTTCTTATCGCTATGAAGTAACAAGCACAGGACGAGGAACCTACGGGTTAGAGATCGCTTGTATTGAGGGTAACCAAGGTATCAGTTTCGCCGCTATTGACGTTCCCACAGCGCTCGGAACAGTGCATGAGTATATCATTGATTGGGATGCCCTGGCACGGGGTGAAGAGGGTGTTATTGTACAGGTGGACTCTGATGGGGATGGTACCACGGACTACACCTTGACAGCAGGTAGCGTGCTTACTGGCGACGAGTTCATGCCACTATCAGGGTGTTTCATCGCCACTGCAGCCTATGGCACACCTATGGTCGCGGAAATACAAATTCTGCGTGAGTTCAGAGATGAATATCTGCTCACCAACCCGCTGGGACAAGCTCTGGTGAACATCTATTACAGGGTCAGCCCGCCAATAGCCGAGTTCATAACTGCGCATCCAAGGCTGAAGACAATAGTAAGGGCCGGCTTGGCGCCAGCTGTAGCCGCGAGCACAATAACTGTTAGTACTACTCCGACCGAGAAGATTGTCACAGTCTGCCTGCTGGTACTGCTTTCAGCCGTAGTAGCTACATGGGCAAGGAAGCGGGGACGCAGGGGGCCGGACTATACTTCATGGTGAAATTATAAGAGCCTGTCTTGTTATCTCAAATACGTACTCTCAACGGCAAACGCTCCATGTCATTGGGCGAGCACAATCCCATTTGCGGCGTCGTAATAACACAACCGGATACAGGTATGACCCCGATTACTTCCACATTGTCTCCGTCCATCCACACCTTACCATCAACGATTTCTGGGACCATGCGTTTTGTCCAGAAAGTCCAGCCTTGATATCTTCTCCCGGTGGCGGGGTTCATACCCGCCTCTCGGGCCGGTACAAGACCCGCCCCTGCCGCCGATAGATCCTGCTCACGAAACGCTAACCGATATCGAGCTGTCATAGCCCCCTTCATCCCCCTTACCTCAAGGGGGATACTTAGGCAGGCAACAAGTCTCTTCCCCATCGCACGGGGAAATCTTGAATCCCAATTCCGAAATTCTAAACAACCCCGAAATCCAAATATCAAATGTTCATAACGATTCCCAACTTCGGATTTGGACATTTGGATTTCCTTGGGATCTAGTACCCGGAGTTCAGGATTTGAAGCGGACCGGATTTGATATCTGGCCTTCGTTCAGGATGATGAAGGGGGCAGCTTTGCGCTGCCCCCTGATCTTTTCATCGACAACCGAGCACAAGTCTTACGTCACTGTTGTCGGGGTTACGCC
>CAZLCQ010000178.1:0-2136 GCA_964557995.1 uncultured Dehalococcoidales bacterium | reverse complement strand
ACCAGCTGGAGAGAGCGCAACTGGGCCATTCGTATGCACGGCAGTAAGTGCAAGAATTGTGGCACCGTCACTTTCCCGATAGAGAGGGTTTGCTATAACTGTGGCAGCAAGGATAATTTCGAGGAAGTCAGGCTCTCAGATAGAAAGGCCAAGGTGTTCACTTTTACCCTGGACAATCTGGCGGGTAGAAGTGATGACCCCACAATACCGCAGATAGGAGCCGAGTTTGATTACGAGAATACCAGAACGTATCTTCCCATGACAGATTGTGACCCCAGCGACGTGAAGGTAGATATGCCCATCGAGATGACTTTCAGAAGACTGTATGAAGGGGCAGGTATGTACAACTACTTCTGGAAATGCCGCCCTATCAGGTGAAACACAAAGGTGAAAGGAGGAGACGTGACAAAGAGAAGATGGGGAAAGGTCCCCGGCTTTGATTTCAAGGACATCCTCTACGAGAAGAGGCCCGGAGTGGCCAGGATCACCATAAACAGGCCCGAGGCATATAATGCGTTCACTAATTCCACCCAGGACGAACTGATAGAAGCTTTTGAGGATGCGGCCAGCGATGCCACCGTGGGGGTAGTCGTGTTCACTGGCGCTGGCGATAAGGCATTCTGTACCGGCGGCGATGCCAAGGAGGCAAAAGCCGGCTATCGAAAGGGAATGTTGGAGAAGGATTTGACGGTCAAAACTCTGATACGTGAGATGCCTAAGCCCGTTGTCGCAGCAGTGAATGGCTATGCCATAGGAGGAGGGCAGGTTTATCAGCAGATTTGTGATCTATCCATAGCTTCAAAAAACGCGGTTTTTGGCCAGGTTGGCCCCTTGGTGGGAAGTTTCGACCCGGGGTTAGGCGTTATCGATTTGATGATGGCAGTGGGAGAAAAGAAAGCCAGGGAGATTTGGTACCTATGTCGCCGGTATACTGCCCAACAAGCTCTGGAGATGGGATTGGTGAACAGGGTGGTACCAGTAGACAAGTTAGACGAGGAGGTGGACAAGTGGTGCGACGAAATACTGGAGAAGAGCCCTGGGGCTATAGCCGGTGTCAAAGCATGTTTCAACGCTGCCACCACATATATGCGAGGCATAGAAACAGTATCAGCTCAGTACCTGTGGAAGTATTATGCCTCGGAGGAAGCCGAGCATTGGAAGAACGCGTTCTGGCAGAAAAAGAAGCCGGACTGGCAGAGGTTCAGGAGGAAGGAGATATTTCCCGAGGTTTATGAACGTGAGGAAAAGAAATAGCCCTGAGCTAGCAACCAAGAAAGGCAGATAAATGGAGAGTATCAAAGACAAGGTCGCCATCATTGGTATGGGCTGCACCAAGTTTGGCGAGAGATGGGATGCCGGACTGGATGACCTAGCCATAGAGGCTGGCTATGAGGCTTACGAAGACGCCGGGATCGATCCCAAGGACATCCAGGCGTGCTGGTACGGGACTGTCACCCAACCGGTGGTTGGCATCGGCTGCACTCATCTGGCAGGGCCATTGAAACTTCACGGCATACCCATGACTCGGGTGGAGAACTGGTGCACGACCGGGCATGAGGCTCTCAGAAATGCCTGCTTTGGTGTAGCATGTGGCATGTACGACGTTGTTCTGGCATTAGGTGTGGAGAAGCTTAAGGATACCGGCTTTCCCGGCCTGGGAACCGGACGTGGCATGAGCCCGGTATTGGAGGCACGCCGCACTGCGCCAGGCTCGTTTGGCATGATTGCCACTCGATATTTCTACACTTACGGACTGAGCCCTCAGGAAGGGAAACGTATTATCGGCAAGATTGCGGTCAAGAACCATTACAACGGCAGTCTTTGTCCCAAAGCTCATTTTCACAACCGCGTAACCCTGGAACAGGTAATGAGCGCCCCCATTATCGCCTGGCCACTGGGTCTTTTTGACTGCTGTGGCAATAGTGATGGCGCCGCAGCAGCTATCCTGGTTCCAGCCAGTGAAGCCAAGAAATACAGAGACGACCCTATTTATATTAAGGGCTTGGGTGCGGCTCACTCTGCCCTGCTTCCTCAGAATCGACCGGCTTTCGATTGGCTCCATTTTGAGGAGGTCATGAATTCATCCCGCCAGGCTTATGCACAAGCCGGCATCAGCAATCCCAGAGAGCAAGTTGA
>CAZLCQ010000177.1:0-2137 GCA_964557995.1 uncultured Dehalococcoidales bacterium | reverse complement strand
AATCGAGGTGTCGATAAGGGCAAGATGTCTCGGCAGGACAAAGACTTGACTCGGTCTCGTATCAAGGGAAGCATTAGCCTGAAGGACTTTGATGACCGCGATTTGGTTATAGAGGCCATTCCTGAGGATATGGCACTGAAGAAGAAGGTTTTTGGCGAGCTGGATAGCATTTGTCGCCCGGATACAATCCTTTGCACCAACACGTCCTGTCTATCGGTTACACAACTGGCTCAGGCAACCAGCCGGCCGGATCGGGTGATCGGGACGCACTTCCTCTCTCCCGTGCCACCAAGCAAGCTGCTCGAGATCGTCAAGGCAGACACGACCAGCGAGGAGACCCTGGCGACAGTAGAAGAGTTTGGCCGTTCCCTTGGAAAGGAAATCCTTGTTGCCAGGGATACTCCCGGGTTCATTTTCAATTACCTGCTGCTAGCGTTGACGGGAGCCGCCGTGCGCCTGCTGGAGAACCGAGTAGCCACCGCAGAGGATATTGACAAGAGCATGACCCTCGGGCTAGGTCATCCGATAGGGCCATTGGCCCTGGCCGACTTTAACGGTCTGGATGTTGGCTATATGGTAGGCCGTGCCATGTATGACAGGAGCAAAGACCCCTGCCTGGCCCCTTCAGCTATCTTGAAAGAGCTGGTTGATTCTGGTCGTCTGGGACGCAAGACGGGTGAAGGTTTCTACAAGTATAGAGAAGAGGAGTAGTGCGCTAGATAGGATTAGCCGAGGTCATGAAGCCTTGTTTCCAAATGTTTCTGCCTTAGCGATACTGTTAGGTCTCCTCGGGTCCTTTCTATGATAGCTCGTATAGTGTCCGTGGTTCGCCTCAGGCCATGAGCTAGCAGTTCCGGGAAGTCCATGGTTATCAATATCCCGTATACCTCATCCATTAAGGTCAGCAATTCTTCGCAACGAGAAAAGTCGTCTCGCCGTAGACTATCCAGTATATACCTTCGCAACTCCCCAACGGATTCGCCCAGACCATCAAGGTAGGCGGCATTACTTACCCCCAATGCTTTCGGCTTAGGCAAGTCTTCCCCGGCAATCAAAGCTAAGGTTATACATCCTTCAGCGAACTCCTTCTGAGCGTCGTGAATGAAACCTGAATGAAGTAGCTTCCCGTGCTTGTCGAGGTCACGATTCAGCTCCAGAACCAGTTTGTGAGCTGAATCAAGGAGTTCTTTAGCCTTATCGTGCTCTTGGCGGTGCACGGCGCGTATGGCACCAGCGCTGTAGCGGATGACCTGACGGCAACTACGTAAGGCTTGCTCTCTCGCTTCATCCTCGGCTGCGAAGTGGGGGCGAAGCTTCGCAGCAATGTTCTGCAAATCTTCTACTGGTTTTGACATTTCTCCTTGGCCAAGTCTATTTCTGCGACCAATTTCTGCACAGCCTCCCTAATATCTTTCTCGTCCAGGACAGCACTAACCACAGCTACAGCATCAGCGCCAGCAACCACTACCTGTTCGATGTTATTCGGCTTTATCCCACCAATGGCCACCAGAGGAGTAGATATCGTCCGCTTGAGTTCTCTGACTGTGTCCACTCCTACCACAATGGCTTCTTTCTTCGTTGTTGTGGGAAACACAGAGCCGACGGCGAGATAATCGACACCTTCATTTTGAGCTTTCGTGGCTTGAAGCACCGTGGTGATGGAACAGCCAACTATTCTGTCTATAGGCAGTTGTCTGCGGACTACAGCTAGCGGCAAATCCTGTTGTCCAATGTGCAGTCCGTCGGCATCGACGGCCAGAGCCAAGTCGAGATAATCATTTACTATAAAGAGAACACCTGCCTGACTGCACAGCTCCCTGAGCTTTTGCGCGACAACGAGTAGCTCTCCTTTTTTGCTCTGCTTGTCGCGCAGCTGGATTACTCTGGCGCCTCCGTCAATAATCTGTCTGGCAACCTCCAACTCGTCCCTGCCAGCCAGAAACTGCCTATCCAGAATGACATAGAGCCCGGCCATCCTGTCCGTTTTGTGTCGTCGTGATATTTTGGAGATCAGATCCCGCTCCAAGGTATAAAGGGCAAACCTGGTTTGTTCGAAGCCGGCAGAGTTCAGCAGTGAATTCATCTCTGGCAACTTGGCCAGCTCCTCTATGACGCGAAGAGACTCCTCCACCCTTTT
>CAZLCQ010000176.1:0-2156 GCA_964557995.1 uncultured Dehalococcoidales bacterium | reverse complement strand
AGGAGCTATGAGCACCTCATTCTTCATATTGGCTCTCATAGGCGTTGCTTGTGGGATTGCCACTTCCATTATGATCGCTTCCTTCCTGTCCAAGCGTGGCATTAAAATCAATTATCTATTCTTCAGAGTATTCATCTTTAAATATGTCGGGCAGTACCGAGAAATAACGATGGAGGAAACCGGGAAACCCGGGCCATTGTTTTACTCGTTCATAGCATCCTGGAATCTTGCCTTGCTTTTTGCCATAGTCGGAGCAATACTCAGGAATACATAGCGGCAAAACCTGGTTCCCGGTAGGCCTGATCGGTGTGGCTTCGTTCGAGTTTGTGGTCAAGAGATACAATATTGCGGCGGGACCTTCTCAAAAACAAACAGCCTCTCTTTTGAAGAGAGACTGTCGGGCCAGGCCTACTCACCCTGGCGCTGCTGATCATATGATAGTAAGACAGTTAGGGTTTGGCAAGTGGCCGTGTTGGTCGGAAAAGTGGTAAGGCCAACGCTAGGAAGCCGCCGACAAAACAGCCGAGTGAAACACATGAGAAAGCTGCTCGGGCAAGGTAGGGGATTAGTTAATCAGGGTGAGGCGTTATAGCGATGATGGTGATAATGGATATTCGCTTTCCGTCTTTGCCTACTTCATCCGGCCCGTAATGCCAAAACACCCTATAAGCCCCCGGCGTCTTCTGTTGAACATAGGCCTCAAAGACCTTGATGCCATAGCGCTTGGTTAGTGATTGATACTCGTGGGTTTGCAGGGATTTTGCACGGAGATTTGTTTCTAAGTATCTCAGAGTCTTCCTTACCTGTCTCTGTACGCTCTTAAGGGATGGGTTGTTCTCAATGATTGTTAGTTGCTGATCAGCTTCAAGCGTGAAACGTAGCTCACGGTGTGTCATTCATATGTTTTGCGAATGAGCCACGATTTATTGTCTTCCCGCTTAGTGACTCACGTATGCCCTTATCGATCGAAGCTAAGATATCCTTGTGCTCAAATATCCATAACTCGGAGGCAGGTATACTTGCCTGTGGGTCCAGTACTATCTGCCCAACGCTATTATGATATACGAAATAGCTAGCACCTTCTTGCACCACTGCTTTGGGCAAAACCACTCGCTTCCTGGAATCCGGCGTAACACCCTTGCCCACTCTTACCAGGTTCTGGTCTTTTATTACAGTTGCCATCTTATTGCCCCTTGCACATTAATCCGTTACTATGTGGGTTAAACCCATTTTGCGCCATTTCCCACTGTTTCGCCATCATCGTAACATATCCCACAATTCTGTCAAGTCGCTGTGTTGGCTCGCCACAAAGGTGCAGACTGCTTCCGGCCGCAATTCAAACTAGCTTCCGGATTCCTTCGTCGGCGCCAGAAATGTGTGCGCTTTTTCCAGCCACTCGGGGATGTCTATTCCTTGAGGACAGGCATCGGTACACTCCGCGCACCTGGTGCACTGGTCGGCACGCTGCTCCTCCTTGAGTTGGCGGTAGTGCCACCGGGGCGCCCCGGGGTCTTCGTATATCATTGCATCGTTATACATCTGCAAGATGTCTGGAATTTCCACACCGCTGGAACAGGGCATGCAATATTTACAGTCGGTGCAGGGAATAGGGACCAGCCCCTTATAGGCTTCCCGGGCCCGGTCCACCAGTGCCAGTTCCTCCGGGCCAAGGACACCCGCCCTGGCGCTATCGGCGAGGGCAACGTTTTCCACAACCTGCTCCATAGTACTCATACCGCTGAGAACCACCGAGATCTCCGGCTGGTTCCAGACCCACAATAGTGCCCATGCGGCCGGGTTGCGTTCCCGGGCTGCGCCTTCCCAAACTTCCGCCACCGGCCCCCGTGGCCTGGCAAGTTGCCCCCCCCGTATCGGCTCCATGACCACAACCGGCAGCCCCTTGCTGGCGGCATATTCCACGCCGCGGCGGCCGGCCTGATAGTCTACATCCATATAGTTGTACTGGACCTGGGCTGAAGTCCAGTTGTCGTAATCGTCCACAATCTGCTTGAAGGCCTCGAAGTCATCGTGGAAAGAGAATGACAGATGCTCGAAGCGCCCGTCAGCCATAGCTCCCTCGGCCCAGCGTATCACTCCCAGATCCCGCACCTTGGCCCAGCTTTTGCTGTTCAGCCCGTGAACAAGGTAGAAATCGA
>CAZLCQ010000175.1:0-2194 GCA_964557995.1 uncultured Dehalococcoidales bacterium | reverse complement strand
CTGGGCCGGGGGCTATGTGGCAACTGATCCAGGATGAAAAAGTGACTATGTTTGGCTGCAGCGCCAGTTACATCAACTATCTCAGGAGCGAGAATCTCAAGCCGGGCAAAGACTACGATTTGTCATCACTGAAGGAGATCTGGCAGACCGGATCACCCCTCTCAGCGGAAGGGTTTGAGTACGTGTATCAGCAAGTCAAGAAAGACCTTCATTTCAATTCCAGTTCAGGTGGCACAGACATCAATGGCTGCTTCTTCACGGGAAGTCCGATTCAGCCTGTGTATGCTGGTGAGTTGCAGGGGCCGGGTTTGGGCATGAAGGTGAAAGCGTATGATGAAAAAGGTCGGCCGATGTTCGACCAGGAGGGCGAACTTGTCTGCGAAGCGGCTGCCCCGCCTATGCCTCTCTATTTCTGGAACGATCCCGACGGTAAGAGATACAGGGATGCTTATTTTGGTGTTTACCCGGGTGTGTGGCGTCATGGGGACTATATCGTGTTTCATAGCGATACCGGGGGAGCTACTTTCTACGGTCGCTCGGACGCGGTACTGAAACCATCCGGCGTTCGCATAGGTACGGCCGAAATATATAACGTGATGGAAGGGCTCCCGGAGGTCGCAGATAGCCTGGCAATAGGCCAGAACTGGGCAGGAGACCAGCGCGTCCTCCTTTTCGTCAAATTGGCTGAAGGACATCAGTTGACGGAGGATCTCCAAATCAGTATCAAGAAGAACCTCCGTGAGAAAGCTTCCCCAAGACATATGCCAGCCAGAATAATTGCTGTGCCGGATATTCCCTACACCACGAACATGAAGAAGGTCGAAAGCGCAGTGACGAACATAGTCCACGGCAGGCCTGTCACTAACAAAGATGCCCTGTCGAATCCCGAGTGTCTGGATTACTATGAGAAGCTTGTCGCAGAAGGGGCACTTAGATCTTAATCTGCTCTCATAACAAGAGAGGGGAATCGAAAGATTGAGAATGACTGGACTCACCAGCGGCATCGCTTGGCGGCACTTGGACAAAGAATTGACGTCTTACTTATCGCTTCTCGTGCGTCTGGACAAAGAGTGTCCTCGGGGATATGAGTCATGGATTTTGATCTGAGCGAAGAGCAGAATCTAACGCGCCAGGCGATCCGGGCTTTCGCTGAAAAACAAATAGCTCCGATTGCCCGGGACCTGGACGAAAGGGAGGAGTTTTCTGTTGAGCTAACTCGCGAAATGGCCGATCTGGGGCTGCTGGGCTGCTTTGTCCCAGAGGAATATGGCGGCTCCAACATGGGCTATATCTCGTATGCGATTGCGGTCGAGGAACTGGCCAGAGTTGATGCTTCCCAGGCTGCTACTATCGCTGCCGGAAACTCTCTGGGAATCGGCCCTATCTATTACTTTGGCAATGAAAAGCAGAAGCAAGAATGGCTCCCCAGGCTCTGCTCAGGAGAGTGTCTGGCTGCGTTTGGTCTGACAGAACCTGATGCTGGCTCCGACGCTGGAGGCTCTCGAACCACCGCAACACTTAAAGGGGACTACTGGACCATCAATGGGCACAAGATCTTCATCACGAACTCGGCTTGCTCATTAACCGGTGTCATTGTAGTCCAGGCCGTCACCGGTAAACGTGACGATGGCAAGCCGGAGCTGAGTTGCCTTATCGTTCCCAGCGGTAGCCGTGGGTTCACAGCCAAGGAGATGAAAGACAAGATGATGTGGCGAGCATCCGACACTGGTGAGCTTTTCTTCGACGATTGTGTTGTGCCCAGGGCAAACCTTCTGGGAAAGAGGGGCGATGGCTTCCATCAGATGCTTGCGACATTGGACGGCGGACGTCTAAGCATCGCTGCCATGGGATTGGGCGGGTCTCAGGCAGCTTTCGAGCTGGCTCTGCAATACGGTAATTCACGCATGCAATTTGGACGACCCGTCGCTTCATTTCAAGTTAATGCTTTCAAGCTGGCCGACATGGCGCTAGAGGTCGAACTAGCCAGAAATTTGCTCTACAAGGTCTGCTGGCTACGAGAAAATGAACGTCCGATCACTAAAGAGGCAGCCATGGCGAAATTGTTCTGTTCGGAAGTCATGCGTCGGTGTGTGCATCACGCAGTACAGCTTTACGGAGGCTACGGCCTGATGAAGGACTATGAAGTTGAGAGATTATACCGGGACCAGAGAATTCTCGAGATCGGCGAAGGGAC
>CAZLCQ010000174.1:0-2221 GCA_964557995.1 uncultured Dehalococcoidales bacterium | reverse complement strand
CCCTACACCATTGAGTTCATCGGCGAAGCTCGCCAAGAGCTCTGGGCAGAGATAGCTTACGCTATCAAGCTCGAAGTATCAGAAAGAAGAGGAGCAGCAACAGTTTTGGCGCAAGCCATACGAGGTTTGGCTCGTGAAATTAATCAACCGCTGAGCATCAGAGAGACAGGTATTTCATTGGATAGCTTCAACAAGGCAATGGAGAAGCTAATAGACAATGTCATGGCTGACGGCTCGCTGATTGTCTCTGCCAGAATACCTAGCGTTGCGGAGACCGAAAGGTTCTTCGGCTACGTATATGAAGGAAAGAGCATAGATTTCTAGCTTTGCAGGAAGCATAGTGCCGACCTTAGGAAGCTTTGAACTATAAGGAGGTAAGGGAAATGTCCCGTTTTATAGTCGTTCATAAGGCACCGTTCACCGAGGAGGAACTGATTGCGCGCGCTAAGGCCGCAACCAATTACATGCCAAAAGGCGTCGCCTGGAGGTGTAGTTACTGCGATTTCGCTGGCAACAAGCACTTCTGTGAATGGGAGGCACCTGATGAGAAGGTATTGATACGCGTCCTCAATCTGACGCAGACACCGTTTGAGACAGTCCACCGTGTGCGGCGAATGGATGCCGTCAAGGCGGAATTTGAGAAGTGACGGAGCCCATTTCAGCGCACGTGTGAACACATAAAAGGAGGTGCAATCATGTTCGGTTACATGGGACAGATACTCAGGGTTGATTTAACGAACGGCAAAGTGTCAGCAGAGGCTCTCAAAGAGGATGACTGCAAGATGTTCCTGGGAGGGAGTGGACTGGCAACAAAATACCTCTTTGACGAAGTGCCCAAAGGCACTGACCCGCTTGGACCCGATAATCGGCTCATTTTCATGACTGGACCTCTGACGGGTACGGAATCACCAAGCGCGGGAAGATATTGTGTAGTAGCAAAGTCGCCTCTGACCGGTTTGTGGGGGGAGGCGAACTCAGGAGGTACCTGGGGAGTCTATCTGAAGAGCTCAGGTTTCGACGGGATTATCTTCGAAGGTATTTCCCCCAAGCCAGTATACCTGGTAATGGATGACGACAAGACTGAACTCAGAGACGCCGGGCACCTGTGGGGCAAGAGTGTCGGTGAAACGTACAGGACGGTTAGAGAAGAACTGGGTGAAGAGTTCAATGTTGCCTGCATTGGCATAGCTGGTGAGAACTTGGTTAGATATGCCGGTATCTTCAATGATGTTCACCGACCTACCGGGAGATGTGGTCTGGGGACGGTGATGGGGGCGAAACGCCTGAAGGCGGTGGCTGTCAGAGGAACGCAGGAGATCAAAATCGCTAACAAGGATGCCTTCAACCGAATCTCGAAGAGGAATTATGACCTCGTTAATGAGAGCCTGCTGAAGATTACCCTTGAAACCTATGGGACATCCATGGTCACCGATCTGGTGAATGTAAGGGGAGGGTTTCCCACCAGAAACTGGCAGACCGGCGTTGTTCCGGATATAGACAAGATAAGCGGAGTCACGCTGGAAAGCACGCTCCTGGTCGATAGGAAGCATTGCTATGCTTGTCCCATCAGCTGTTGCCGGGTAAGTGTGGTGAAGAGCGGGCCCTATGCCTGTAAGGGTGAGGGGCCGGAATATGAAACAATCGGCGCCTTCGGTGGCATGTGTGCTCTCGACAACCTTGAGGCAGTGACATTTGCACATAACCTGTGCGATGACTACGGGCTGGACGTAGTCTCGACCGGGAGTACCATAGCCTTTGCCATAGAGTGCTACGAGAAGGGGATATTGACCAGGACCGACACTGACGGACTGGAGCTGAAATTCGGGGACGCGGACGTTGTCGTTCGACTCATACACAAGATAGCCAAAAGGGAGGGCATTGGTGATCTCCTGGCTGAAGGAACCAAGAGGGTGGCGGCAAAGCTGGACAAAGGCGCGGACAGATTTGCCATGCACGTCAAGGGGCTCGAATTGCCAGCTTATGACCCCAGGGCAGCCAAGATATGTGGTCTGGCATTTGTCACGGCCAACCGTGGCGGCGACCACATCACTGCTTACGTTGAAGGGCCGGCCTTTGTAGACACGCCTTTTCTGTGTGTTGAAGATAGCAAAATCGAAGACTGGATAGTAGAGAATCCTGCCGAGGCCAAGGTGGTGAAGGACCTCGAGGATGCCCTGACGGTATTTGATTGTATGGGGACATGCAAGTTCATGGGCATGGC
>CAZLCQ010000173.1:0-2225 GCA_964557995.1 uncultured Dehalococcoidales bacterium | reverse complement strand
ACATTCATTAGATGTTCGCGGCTAGCACCATATCTGGCAAAATAAGCAGTGGCCATGGCGCCGAACACACCCGGGAAAGTGAAGCCCGCCTTCACTTCGTAGGGACTAGCAGCCATTGCCAGGCCTTGAGTAACCTCCTCTGTGCTGCGTTTTGACATTTCCTCGACCCCACCAACCAGAACCACATCATAGAACCCCGACGCTATAGCGAGAACCCCCTCTCTAAAAGCCAGTGCGCTGGAAGCACAGGCACCCTCTGTCCGCGTTGCCGGCTTCGGTGTAAGCCCCACCAAGTCTGACATTATCGGCCCCCAGTGCCCTTGATGGACGAAGAAATCATTCGTGAAATTCCCCAAATAAAGAGCATCGATGTCATTTGGGTCTATCCCTTTGTCCACTGTGGAAAGCATCTCCTGGAAAGCTTCGGCAAACAAGTATTTGGAGTCCTTGTCTGCAAACATGCCGAATTTGGATATCCCAGCACCCACCACGGCTACCCCCCTTCCCAGTTTTCTTCGTCCTCGCATTTCACTTCATGAGTAGGAAGCTGTTCACAATTTCCCTACTATATCAAATTCCCCGACTGCATCAAAGAATTATCTTGGGGCGGCACTTATCACAGAAATGCATCTCCTTCACATCAGTATCGGCCAGACTGTTAGAGAAGTGCATGACACACTTGTTGTTGGGACAATGTTCCAGACCGAAGGTATGCCCCAGTTCGTGAACTATCTCCTTGGTAGCTCTTTCCAGAAACAAAGCTTCGTCCGGATCCAGGCCATAGTACTCCTGCCTCAGTCGACACAGTGATACGATTGCTGTTCCCAAGTCTATATCAGCTTCGCCAAATACGAAGTTAAGCCTGGGAACATAGAGGTCAACATCAGCTATACCCACAACTCTTTCCTCCCTCTCTGCCTTTCCAAGAGAGGCGAGCAACTTTGAGGAGTCATATTGGTTCTTTTCTGGATTGTAAGCTTGAGCCAAATCACCGAAACCGGCTTTCGTTTCTACCACACAATGAAAAATGCTGCCGACTCTATCCTTAAGCTTCTCGGCTGTCCCGTCGGCTACATCGCCGACCGGTTTAAGTGTGATCTTCACCTGATTCTCTGGTGGCGTCCTTCTCTTGAATGGTATTCCAAGATTCTACCATAGCCTCGGCAGCACGTGATGCACAAGTAGTATAATTGCTCGACATGGAGTCAAGACATTGAATTATGGCCAAGCGGAAGAGTACCTCAACAGTTTCACTAATTATGAACAGATTCCGGGCATAGCTTATGCCCAGGCTGGTTACAGTCTAGGGCATTTGGAAGAGCTACTGAGGCGCATGGGCAATCCTCAGTTGGCAGCCAGAACGATTCACATCGCCGGCACTAAAGGGAAGGGGAGCGTGGCAGCTATGATTGCCGAGGTCTTGAGTGGCTCAGGTTACAGAACAGGGTTATACACCTCCCCCCACTTTCATACTCTAAGGGAGCGTATCGTCATAGATGGCAGCCTGATTTCTGAAGCTGAATTCGCTACGGCCATAGCTGAGCTGAAGCCCTTTGTCGAATCCATGAAGCAGGGCGCCGACTTCAGACAACTCACTTATTTCGAAGCGCTGACTGCACTTGCGTTTGCTTATTTCCAGAAGAAGCGGGCGGACTTTCAGGTGCTGGAGGTCGGCCTCGGGGGCAGGCTTGACGCCACAAATGTTATGGCTAATCCCGCAGTCTGTGTTATTACGCCCATCAGCCTGGACCATACCCAGATTCTGGGCAACACGCTGGAAGAAATTGCGCGGGAGAAGGCAGGCATCATCAAGCCCGGCTGCTGGGTGGTGATTTCCCCCCAGCCCCGTGAGGCAGCTCAGGTAATTACGGATGTCTGTCGGGAGAAAGAGGCGAAGGTAGTTCAGATGGGCAAGGATGTCATCTGGAATAAGATAAGCGGTGACCTTCAGCACCAATCGCTAGTAATCGAGAGCAAAACAGGCAGATATCAGGTTAGTATTCCCCTTTTGGGCGACTTCCAGCTTGAGAACACTGCGACTTCTGTGGCTGCCTTAGAAATCTTGTCTTCGGACGGCTTTGATATCTCAGCCGCCAATATTACTCAAGGACTGGCTCAGGTTAAGTGGTCTGGGCGATTCCAGATTCTACAGCAACAGCCTACGGTTGTGATCGACGGCGCCCATAATGTGGCATCAATAAGAAGGCTAGTCGACAACATCAAAG
>CAZLCQ010000172.1:0-2228 GCA_964557995.1 uncultured Dehalococcoidales bacterium | reverse complement strand
TGCACTGTGCCTTTGGTTTGCTGGACTGTAATTCTGTCTTCTGTCTGCTTCAGGCAGTCTTGGATGATGCCCACTTCAAGATGATAGAGTTTTTCCTACGGCAGCCGCGGATTGACCAGCCGGAGATGGAAGCAATGCTTAAGCAGATACGCGCGGTAGTTACTACGCCGCAAAAGCTGTATATAGGTTATATTCGTCCCTTGTTACGTAGTGGGGAAATATCTGGGATATATCCCTTTGAGGGCAGTGGTGAGACGGACGATGTTTTCGAGCTTGCCTATGAGCGAATGAAGGAATTTCTGGCAAGACCGGTGGAACACATAGATCGAGAGACAACTGCCAGAATATTCGAAGAAATTCCCGGCATACTACCACGACTTAACGTTTATGAAAGTGAGGGTTAGCGTGAGCAAGGATATAATTGCGACAATTAAAGAGAATGTGATACAGGGAAGAAAGACGCAGGAGGATGTGGGGATAGATGACAGCCTCGAAGGAACACCCGGCGTGGTGGAACTTATACAACAAGCTCTTGAAAGTAAGAGCTCCCCGCAAGTGATAATAACCGAGGGCTTGACTGCCGGGATGGAGGTGGTCGGTGAGAAGTTCTCTACCAAAGAGTACTTTATTCCGGACATGCTTGCCTCGGCTGAAGCGGTAGGAGCGGCGATGGATATTCTGAAGCCGGTTTTGGAGTCAGCGGACGTGGAGACCAAAGGGAAATTCGCCATCGCGACGGTACAGGGGGATATCCACGATATCGGCAAGAATATCGTTGCTATCTTACTGAAAGGCGCTGGTTACGAGGTGCATGACCTGGGAACAGACGTATCCACGGAGAAGGTGGTCGAGTTCGTGAGGGAAGAAAAACCGGGATACCTGGGGCTATCGGCCTTGCTTACCACTACCATGACTGAAATGGGTGTGGTGATCAAAGCTCTTGAGGAAAACAAACTCCGGAGCAGTGTAAAAGTGCTCATCGGTGGCGCCGCTGTCTCCGAGGAGTTTGCCGGGGAAATAGGTGCTGATGCCTATTGCGCTGATGCCTTCGCTGCAGTCAGAGTGCTCGAGGGCTACCAGCAGATAGGCTGAGGCGTAGTCACAGGCAGCAGAAATATCTACGACAAAGGAGTGTTGTATGGCAAGCATAGCCGGAATTCTTTCACTGAATGGAGACGTGCTGGAGGGATGTGGACAACAGGTTGGCAATATGCTGGAGCGAATGCGGCACCGCGGTCCAGACAATACGGTCGTGCGGACTCTGCCTGACCGCCACGGCGCTCTGGGCGCCAATGAAGTCAATCTGACGCCGGAGAGAACTTGCTGCGCCTCGCTCTCAAGACCTCCATTCGTCGTTTTTGACGGAGAGTTGTTCAACGAAAGAGCCCCAGGCCAGCAGGATATTGAGCTGTTCAGGGAGTTTTACGAGAGGCACGGCAAGGAGTGTTTCTCCCTGCTCGAGGGAAGCTACACGTTTGCTATCGTTGATGCGGGCGAAGTAATCCTGGCACGGGATCCTGTGGGTGCCAGGCCTCTCTTCTACGGGTCGGAACACGGCTTGTTATGCTTCAGCAGCGAGATGAAGGGACTGATAGACCACATTCGCTTTGACGTCAATGAGGTGCCCCCTGGTCACATCTACAGCACCAACGAAGGACTGAAACCGTTTGAGCCTTTTGTTCCTGATGTGCCTGAGCCGGGAACTATAAAGGAAGCAGCCAGGACCCTCCGTCAACTCTTCATAGAGGTAGTGCAGAAAAGAATGCCAGGCGTACGGGGCGTCTCATTGAGCGGTGGTCTGGACAGCTCTATTGTGGCCGCCATCGCCAAGGAGTACAATCCTGACCTGCACCTGTTCACCGGCACCATTGACAGTGCGCCCGGCCCCGACCTGGAAAATGCCGTGCTAATGGCTCAATTCCTCGGTCTGGAACACCGTCATCACATCTACCGGATAACCGATTCCGATATTTCCGATTTGATTCCCCGGGCAGTGTGGCACCTTGAGAGTTTTGACGAGGACTGCATATCGGGCATTATCTCCAACTACTACGTTGCGCGGATGGCAAAGGAATACACCGATGCTATCCTGGTTGGTGAAGGGGCTGATGAACTGTTTGGGGGATACCGTATGGTTCTAAAGAACCCCAAAGTGACCGACGACGCACACCGGGAGCAGCTTGCCCAGAGGTTGCTGGACATCGCCTACAACACTGCCCTGAGGCGAC
>CAZLCQ010000171.1:0-2266 GCA_964557995.1 uncultured Dehalococcoidales bacterium | reverse complement strand
TCGCCGGACCTTTCGCTACCATGCTCCTGGCAGACCTGGGAGCCGAAGTCATCCTGTTAGAGTCAATTCAACACTTTCCTTCAATCACCAGGGGATATCTCCCCAGACCGCCACAGGCGCTTGTCCCCACTACCGGCGCGACATTCGGGGGTACAGGCGGAATCCAGACCTATGTAGACCACTGGGCTGGAGACAGGCCCTGGGATCGCTTCGTCATGTTTCTTGCCCTGGGCCGAAACAAGCTGAGCTGCTGCATCGACATTACGAGCCCAGAGGGTATTGAGGTCTTTAAAAGGTTGATTAAAGAAAGCGATGTATTTCTTGAGAGCAACGCCCCTGACGCCATGGAGAAACTAGGCCTGACCTACGATGTGCTCAAGGAGGCAAAGGAAGACATTATCTATCTGAGCATGCCCGGGCTTGGTTGCAGTGGGCCCCATACCAACTGCTCCCTCTTCGGGGCCCAGCTTCAGGCATTGGCTGGGCATACCTGGCTAACACGGTATCCCGACCTCGACCCTACCACTACGCAGTCGCTCCTATTTCACTGTGATGCCTCATCAGGGGCTTCCGCCGCCTTTGCCATCCTCTGTGCCCTGCACTACCGCAATCGCACAGGGAAAGGGCAGTTCATCGACCTGGCACAGATCGAAACCGTGATCCCCCATCTCGGAGAAGCCATCATGGACTACACTATGAACGGCAGAGTTCAAGAACCTACGGGCAATCGCCATCCTGCCATGGCCCCCCACGGAGTTTACCGCTGCCGCGGTGAAGATAGGTGGGCTGTGCTCTCTGTTTCCTCAGACGAGGAATGGCAGGGACTTTGCCGTGCTTTAGGTAACCCGCCGTGGACAAGTGATGAGAGGTTCTCTACTGTCACGGGCCGTATCGAGAACCAGGATGAGCTGGATAAATACATCGAGGAATGGACCTGTCGCCATGACCACTACGAGGTTATGTACATCCTGCAAAAGGAAGGGGTTGCAGCGGGCCCGGTGCTTGATCAGCGAGATGCCTACCATGATGCCCATTTGCAGTGCCGCGGGTTCTTCGAATTAGTCAGCCACCGTGAGGCAGGCACTCACCTCTATCCAGGGATGCTGTTTAACATGGATAAGACGCCGCTTAACATACGCAAGCCGGCACCTTGCCTAGGCGAACACAACGATTATGTGTTCAAAGAGGTAATCGGCATGTCCGATGGTGAAATCGCTGAACTGGAAAAGGAACAGATAATCGGAGGTGATGAGTACATAGTCGAATCCTTCTTCTAAACTGATGATTTTGGGCCCGTAGTTGCCTTGACACTGTGCCGTAAGGGTTTAAAATGGAAGCGCGATCCCTTACCAAAACGTATCCGTTTGTTGGAAGGTAACTTCAGGCTAGCGCAGCGTTGTGATTTGTTGTATTATTACACTAAGCCCGTTTCTGCCCGAGGAGTTCCTTTGATCAAGGTCGAAAAGCTAAGCGTATGGGATCCGGCAAGGATACTAAGCCCGTTCTTCAACTATACTACCACTAGAAGAACGGGCTTCTTTTACACCTAAACGCGAGAGGAGGAACATCAGCAAGGAGTATATACAGGAACCGTTATCCCGAAGAACAAGAAGCCATCTTCTTTAAAACTAAAAAGGAGGTAAACAAGGAAAGATGGGCATGCTAGACGGTAAGGTCGCAGTGATCACAGGTGCAGGGCGAGGTCTGGGAAGAAGCCACGCTTTGCTAATGGCTCAAGAAGGAGCAAAGATCGTTGTCAATGACATCGGTTCGGAATGGGACGGAACGGGAAAGGCAACCGGACCTGCTGACGATGTGGTTAAGGAAATCAAGGCTGCGGGCGGAGAGGCGGCATCCAGCTTCGAGAGCGTCATGGATTTCGACGGAGCAAAAAAAATTATCGATTGCGCCGTTGATAACTTTGGCAAGCTCGATATTCTAGTCAATAATGCCGGCTTCCTGCGCGACAAAATGACCTTCAACATGACCAAAGACGAGTGGGATGCTGTTATCCAGGTCCACCTCACCGGCAGCTTCAACTGCGGCAGGTGGGCTTGTTCGTACTGGAGAGAGCAGAGCAAGGCAGGCAATCCAGTTAGCGGACGATTAATAAACACAATGTCCCACGCCGGTCTCCTCGGCAATGCCGGGCAACCCAACTACGCCTCTGCCAAGTTAGGCATCGGCGCCCTGACCATGGTATGGGCTAGAGAGATGGCTAAGTATAACGTCACCGCCAACGCCATTGTACCGATGGCCAGGACCA
>CAZLCQ010000170.1:0-2320 GCA_964557995.1 uncultured Dehalococcoidales bacterium | reverse complement strand
GGAACAGCCTCGCTACCTGAGGATAACCCTCTTGGTCAGCCTTCATGGCAAAAACTAGGTTCCTCAGATGTGCCTGTGACTCAGCCACGAAGCCGGCCTTGAGATTCATGAGTGTCCTAGTCCCTTTCATACCCGAAACCTTATGCGGAACTAGCTGCTCTGCCTCGGCGCCGCAGACCGGGCATCTCAGAGGCCTATCAGCGGTGAATTCCACGTGATGACAATCAGTGCATCTCCACATACTATTTAACGCTCACGAATCTAATTCTCTTCCTTAGCGATGTACTTGTCAGGCTCTTTGTCGAAGGCCTTCTTACAGCCCACAGCACAGAAGTAGTATCTCTTTCCTTTGTATTCGGAATTAGCTGCCGCTTTGCTTTCTTCTACCTGCATTTTGCAGACCGGATCCATGGCCATTGCGCACCTCCTTTCCCTAATTGCCAAGCTTGACTGGCTTGAACCTTCGCAAACGCAATGAGTTGGACACAACAGTGATGGAGCTGGCCGCCATGGCTGCTGCGGCCAACATGGGGTTTATGAAGCCGTACTCACCTAGAATGAAATGAAGCCCGGATGGCACACCAGTGTTCCGGAAGGCAAGATATAATACCCCGGCTGCTACGGGGATGAGGGCGGTGTTGTAAGCAAAGGCCCAGAAGAGGTTCTGTTTGATAGTCCTCATGGTCCGTTTGCTCAGAGCTATGGCTGTCGCCACTCCCATCAAGTCACCACTAATCAGGGTAATATCGCCGGTCTCCATGGCGACATCAGTACCCGTGCCAATAGCGGTTCCGATATCTGCCTGGGCGAGTGCCGGGGCGTCGTTGATGCCATCGCCCACCATTGCCACCACCCTTCCTTCTTCCTGCAGTCTCTTGACCTCTCCGGCTTTGTGCTCAGGGAGCACCTCAGCTAGGACGCGATCAATACCTGCTTCTCGAGCAATAGCTTCAGCCGTGCGGCGGTTGTCCCCGGTGATCATAGCTGATTCGATGCCCATCTTGCGCAGCGTCTGGACTGCTTCTTTGGCGCCTGGTTTCAGGGTATCAGCTAGGGCAATAATGCCTGCTACCTGGCTATCCCAGCCCAGGAACATTACTGTCTTTCCTTGTTGAAAAAGATCAGCGGCTTTCTTCTCCAGGGCATTCAGGGCAAAGCCTCGCTCCTCCATCAGCTTAAGGTTGCCCAGGAGAAGCTTCTTGCCTTCCACAAGAGCCTCGACACCCTCGCCTGGAATGGCGTTGAAATCAGAGGATGCAGACAATTCCAGCTTCTTTTCCAGAGCAGCCTTGACCACAGCTTCACCGAGAGGGTGTTCCGAATTTCGCTCAGCGGAGGCAGCCAATCGGAGGATTTCATCGGGGGAAGAAGAAGGGGAAGCGACCACGACGGTAACGGCAGGCTCACCACGGGTCAATGTGCCGGTCTTGTCCAGGAGGACAGTATCTATCTGGTGAGCTCTCTCTAGCGCTTCACCATTTCTAATGAGAATGCCGCGCTCGGCTCCCTTTCCTGTGCCAACCATGATCGCGGTGGGAGTAGCCAGCCCCAGGGCACAGGGACAGGCGATAACAAGCACAGCAACGAAATTCAGGAGGGCGTAAGTAAGGGCTGGAGATGGCCCAACGAAATACCAGACAATGAAGGTTATTATGGCAATGCCAATCACCGTAGGCACAAAGTAACTGGCGATAACATCAGCAAGACGCTGAACAGGCGCTTTACTTCCCTGTGCCTCCTCCACCATTCTAACGATACGAGCCAGCGTCGTGTCTTTTCCTACTTTGGTGGTTTCAAATTGAAAGCTGCCTGTCTTGTTAATGGTGGCCCCGATGACCTCATCGCCGATCCTTTTCTCCACGGGGATACTCTCTCCCGTAATCATGGACTCGTCAACGCTAGAATAACCTTCACGCACTATGCCATCCACCGGTATCCGTTCACCCGGGCGCATGAGGATGACGTCACCAGCCTGAACATCTTCAACGGGGATCTCCTTTTGCTGGCCCTCACGGATAATCAGAGCACCCTTCGGCTGCATACCGACAAGCTTCCTTATTGCTTCCGAGGTCTGTCCTCTGGCTCTCGCCTCCAAAAAGCGACCGAGAAGAATCAGGGCTATGATCATCGCCGAGGTATCGAAGTATAGGTGAGGTTCCAGTAGATCGGTAATAGAAAGGCCGGGGGCAACAACGGCTATCATGCTGTAGAAATAGGCCACCGAGGTGCCTACCGCAATCAGGGTATTCATATCGGAGGTCTTATGTTTTAGCGCGCCCCATGCGCCTCGATAGAATCGGAGACCTGCCCAGAACTGCAC
>CAZLCQ010000169.1:0-2322 GCA_964557995.1 uncultured Dehalococcoidales bacterium | reverse complement strand
GAAAACCGTTTTCGCCTTTTTTGGCGAACGTGGGTTCGAATCCCACCCCCTCCGCGGGCTGGGGAAAGAAAAGTCCGACTTGCACGCTGCTACCTAATTGAATAAATACCCGCGCAGAAGTTGCGTCTTGTATCGTTGGAGCGACAGTTCTCCCAGGTTGATAAATATGAAGAAAGCATTACTAGTAGTCGTTAATGACAGAATGCAAGCTGAGTACTGCTATGAATTGACAGAGCCGGTTGGGAAGAATTTCCACACCGAATTCAAACCGGCACTAACCCCAAAGGAAATGCTTGAGCTTGGCATTTTTGGCGGCAAATACATGACTGATTGTAGGAGAGAGTTTCCCGGAAGCTGGTTTACAGCAGCGAAACTGTGTTCAGAGAGACACGATCCAAAATTGAACTTCTTCGGCGTCAATGCCAGTCAGCCCTTGTCTGTTTGGAGAGAGAAGGGCTGGATAAATCCCGACGATCCCCGCGGTTGGTTTCAATGGTACTGTCGTTACTATATGGGGCGCAGGCATGAAGATGATGAACGACAAGTCAGAAGATGGAAAGCAATAAGGAGACATATCGCTCAAATACGAAGCAATTGTTTTCCTGGCGATTTGGATTGTCGTAAGAAACAAAGACAGGCGGTTCTACATTGGGCTTATGATAGTAGGGAGATATAGAATAGAGTTGGCAGCAAATAATAGCTTGGGATCGTCGGTGTCGCTTCGCGTCTCTTAATCAATCGGAGAGAATTCTAGGAGGTATTGCACAAAACACACCGAATTCATGAAGGACAAAGATTGAAATGGAAAGGAGATGATGTGAGAATTCACGAGTATCAGGCCAAGGCACTTCTGGCTCAGTACGGCATTCCCGTTCCCAAGGGGAATGTAGCTTCTACTCCGGCCGAAGCCAAGAAGATAACTGCTGAGATTGGTGGCAAGGTGGTAATCAAAGCCCAGGTCTATTCTGGAGGAAGGGGCAAGGCAGGTGGTATAAAGATAGTTAATAGTCCGCAGGAAGCGGAAGGGGCGGCCAGACAGTTGATTGGAACCACACTGGTAACTCATCAGACCGGACCGGAAGGAGTGCAGGTGACTAAGGTCTTGGTTGAGGAAGCTAGCGACGTGTCAAGGGAGCTCTATCTCAGCATCCTGGTTGATGGGATGAGCCGCTTGCCGGTGATGATGGCCAGCCAGGCCGGAGGCATGGAAATCGAAGAAGTGGCCCAATCTGCTCCAGAGAAGATACTCAAGAGCTATGTTGATCCTGCCATTGGCCTGCAACCGTTCCAGGGTCGCAAGCTATCGTACGAAATGAATCTGGATGGAGGCCAGATAAGCGAGGCCACACGGTTGATGGCAAACCTGTACAAGCTCTTTATGGACAGCGACTGTTCCCTGGCTGAGATAAATCCTTTGGTCGTTACTGCTGGTGGCACGCTGCTGGCTCTGGATGCCAAACTAAATTTCGACGACAATGCCCTGTTCCGGCACAAAGACATACAGAAGCTTCAAGATAAGGAGCAAGAGGAGCCTCTAGAGATCCAGGCTCGTGACTGGGGGATCAACAATTATGTCAAGATGGATGGCGATATTGGCTGCATGGTAAATGGTGCTGGGTTAGCCATGGCAGTGAACGACCTTGTTCAATATTGCGGAGGTAGGGCAGCCAATTTCCTGGACATCGGCACGCTTAACAATACCGAGAGAGTGGTCAACTCGTTCAGGATGTTCGTTGCTGACCATAGAATCAAAGCTGTGTTGGTGAACATATTCGGGGGTATGGCTAGAGTGGATGTCATTGCTAGGGGAATAGTCGAGACCTATCAGCAGATGAATATTCCTTTCCCGGTGGTCATTAGACTGGCAGGAACAAATCTGGAGGAAGGTGAACGCATCCTCGCGGATTCAGGGATCAATTTCATCCGGGCTGAGGATTTCTATGATGGCGCTCGCAAGGTTGTCGAAGCAGCAGAAGGAGTGAAGAAATGAGCATTCTCGTTGATGACAGTACCAGGCTTCTGGTCCAGGGTATAACTGGCAGCGAAGGTAGCTTTCACACCCAGCGCTGCATGGCATATGGCACGAAGGTAGTGGCCGGAGTCACCCCTGGAAAGGGGGGCAGCGAGCACCTGGGCGTGCCCGTGTTCAATACTATAGAGAAAGCCATGAATGAAACTGGAGCCGATGCCAGTCTCATGTTTGTGCCTCCCGCCTTTGCCGCAGATGGCATCTTGGAAGCAATTGAAGCAGGTATGCCCCTGGTTGTGTGCATAACCGAGGGCATACCGGTATTAGACATGGTGAAAGTGCACCGCTATCTC
>CAZLCQ010000168.1:0-2356 GCA_964557995.1 uncultured Dehalococcoidales bacterium | reverse complement strand
AACGGTTGTAAGGGCCTCTCTATCTCGTCAACGGAGACTGGCTGTGCAGCATCTCTGGTTAACGCCGATTTCAGCCCTTTGTTATAATTCTGGCACCATAACAGCGAGCCGGCAGACCGCGAGATTCTAGCAATCGCTTTGGAGTGAATGGCCAAAGATTACTACGGGATTCTGGATGTCCCCAAGAATGCCTCGGACGTAGAGATTAAGAAGGCCTACCGCAAACTGGCCATGCAATACCATCCGGACCGCAATCCCGGCAAAGAGAAATGGGCGAATGAGAAATTCAAGGAGATAAACGAGGCTTATGGAGTCCTGGGCAACTCTCAAAAGAGAAGACAATACGACCAGTTTGGCACTGTCGGCAATATAGGTGATATCTTCGGTAGCCCATCCACTGCAACCACTTTCGAGGAAATGATGAAGGACTTTGGTGGGGCCGGCTTGAGATTCGATTTCCTCGACGATGTATTCGGCGATTTCTTAAAAGGCAGAGGGTCATCCTTCTCCTTCAGAACCTTCGGCGGTAGACCTGGCAGAGTTGTATTTGAAGGTCGCCCGGGGCAAGGAATCAATCTGGGTGAAATATTTGGCCGGGCGCCTCGAAGAGCCAGGCGTCAGGAAGCTCGCTACGAGCTTTCGATTAGCCAAAAAGAGGCTTCGCGCGGGGTTGAAAAGATATTGAAGAGGAAGGGGAAGAAGTTGGAGGTGAAGATCCCTGCCGGTGTCACAACGGGCAGCGTGGTGAGATTAAGTAATGCTCTTCAGACAAGCGATGGCTTGCCAGGCGACATATTGATTAGACTTACAGTCAAGTAGAAGCGTAGTTGGCACAGCGGCAATGAAAGAGACCACAGTAAGCTTCCTCTCCGGCGAGCTTCTCCTCGAGGGAATACTGGCTACACCTCAAGGTGCCGGACCTTTCCCGGCAGTGATAGTCTGCCACCCTCATCCCCTCTATGGCGGCAGCATGGATAACAATGTCGTCTATAGCCTCTGCGAGACACTGACACAAGCATCGTTTATTTCATTGAAGTTCAACTTCCGCGGAGTAGGCGAGAGCCAGGGAGAGTTTGGTCAGGGAATAGGTGAGCAGGCAGACGTGGAAGCCGCCATTTCCTTTGTAAGCAAGCTGAAGGAAGTTGATGAGAATAGAATCGGACTTGCTGGCTATTCGGCTGGCGCAGGCTTTGCTCTTCCCGTCGCTGCTGACGATGCCCGAATCAAGGCTCTGGCGGCGGCCTCGCCCCCAATCAATATGTTCAATTTTGACTGCCTCACCGGCTGTCCCAAGCCGAAGTTCCTCATCTCAGGTGACAAGGATGACCTCATATCTCCCAAACAGTTCCTTGAATTCTGCGGTAATCTTCCCGAGCCCAAAGAGTGCGAAACCATCGAGGGTGCAGACCATTTCTGGTGGGGATATGAAGCTCACTTGGCTGCCAAGGTGACTGTCTTCTTCGTCAAAGCATTATAGCTTCGGACCGCCCTTGTTCAGTTATCCCAGCATCGGCCGATTTGCCCATGCCTGCGGCTGGGCCGAAGGTCTTGGCTGGTTTTCGCGACAGAAATCAAAGCTGCGGTACTGAGATTGACGGCGCTCACTACCGAAGATGAAGAACGTCTTCGAGGATGCGGGCGGCGTCATGGACGAAGCCACGGCACTTCCTTTCAACATCGCTGCTCGCTCTCGCTGATTCAAATTCATCCGGCTTACTCAAGTCGTAGCCAATCAGTTCTCTGCACTCGACAGAGCCATGAAGCGCCTCAAACTTGTCGATGAATTCCTTCACTAGTTTGTGGGTTTCTTGTCGAGATTTGTCATCGGCCACATCTGCCTGACCATGCTTCAGTCCGATCACCATTACTGCTCCGGTCACCGCTCCACAGGTTCTGCCCGTACGTCCTATTCCACCACCAAAGCCGCAGGCAATCCTTAAAGCTAACTCTTTCTTCAGACCAAACTGCTCGCTATATGCTGACAACACCGAGGGAGCACAAGAATAGCCCTTTTCAAATTGCTTGTCTGCTTCCTTTGCTTTGCTCATTTGCTTCTCCTCCAGTCATATGAATGTGACAGACTTTTGTCTTTATCATATCTTTGCGGGCTTCACGATGTAAAGACCGCTTTGATGTTCGTTACACATTCAACAATCTGCTGACTGCTCATCGTCCAAGTGTCACGATTCATCTGTGTGCCGGACTTGTGCTACAATCGAGCCAAGGGGCCAAGCCACACAAGGGGGAGATTTATGAAGACACTGAAAGTCAAGACTCTATTGCATCTGCTACTCATCCTGGTCATCCTGCTTCTGACCGGCGCTGGATGCGGCGACGCATCAGGGGCACCGACTAT
>CAZLCQ010000167.1:0-2363 GCA_964557995.1 uncultured Dehalococcoidales bacterium | reverse complement strand
AGGTTGACCCCAAAAACAGTGATATTCTATTCTGCCTGACCAATAGCGACCAGATCAATATCATCACATCCTTGCTGGGACGCTCCATGGGCTTCAAGCGCGTCATAACTAGCATAGAAGACACGGATCTGGAACAGTTATGCCGTGAACTTGGGCTCGAAGACACTATTATCCCGGTATGGACGATGAGCCGGCACCTGGACAACATGGTACGCGGACTCGATAATATCAATCTATCTACCTTGTTGAAGGAGGATGCCAGATTCTTTACTTTTACGGCCGGTGAGGATGATGCAGTCTCTGTCAGTGATCTGGGGCTTCCCAAAGATGCGAGAGTCATCTTTTACTATCGTGACAACAAGTTTCACTTTGCTGATAGTGACACGAAACTCCTAAAAGGGGACGAGGTTGTCATTCTAACCCATTGCAGGAGCGTTCCCGATTTCAATGAACGCTGGTATCCGAAGCAGGTCGACACTAAGAATCCCAAGAAGTGACTTGGCTCTGGCGCTCAGAAATCGGCGAATACCTGGGGGGCTATTTCCTTCGCTATTTTCCGGATTTCCTCGGCGACAGCCCTGAACTCAGGAAGAGCTCGTTTCGATGTGCGCAGCTTGATGATGTGGCGAATTTCGCGGAAGTTCCAGGTGCAGATTATCTGGGTCTCACAGGCGTTGGGCAGGACGTAGCGGGCAATCTCAGGTTTTATCCCCTTGGCTAGGAAGTCACCATAGGTTCGCCAGCAGGTCGCCATTACTTCGTCAAACTGTTTATGGGCAGAATCGTTGTCCTTAATTGGAGGCGGCTCGATATATTTGGGCTTGGTTTCCTTAACATACCGCTGGCTCCTCTGGCTGTAACTTGCCAATCTATGCCTGACAAGCTCATGGGTCAGGACGCGGCTGGCACGAATGTAGAAGGTAGCGCAGGCATGCTCAATCATTGACTCATGGCCGATCTCCAGCCACTTCTGAATTCGGTCGGGCACCGTGCCTGTTTTGTCCTGTGTGTCCCAGCACAGCCTACCTGCCGTCTCTATCAACTTTTCGGCATCAGGAGTAACGGCAAGTAACTTCACTTCTATGTCATATCTGTCGCTCATCAGCTAATCGCCAAAACGCCAGCTAATTGTGAAGTCCTTGGAGGGATTCGAACCCTCGACCCGGTGCTTAGGACTTGTACAACGGCCTTGGTTTTCACTAACTTCGAAGCTAAATTGCTGTTTTGTGCCTACCCGTGTCTTAGCTTCGCCCCCTTTTTGCGCCCCTGTTTATAATACCATTGGTGCCAAATTAGCGCCAACCACTGCTCAACTGCCAATGTCTCGCGTACTTACAATCTACCTGAGTGAACTATCTAGGACTGGAATATACCCGACCTTCGAGACTTGAACTGTGCTTGAAGGAACTCAAGACCCTAGCTACAGACCCCATTTACGAGACATTGTTAGCAGCATATACTGGAGACGAGCGGAAGGAGTCTGGAGAACGTAAACTGAATCGAGTTCTCATTGACGTGCTCAAACATGAAGACCCGGGCTATTTCTATACGAGGCTTTGGGGATCTCAATGAAGAAAGAGTAGTTGCCTGTTTCCTCATCCTCACCATCATAACCCGGCAGAACCAACTGCTGGGTGGCTGTAGGGCTCCTGTCTAGATAGGTTGGGTAAACAGTACAAACAAATATGCAGACAAGTTCCAGTAGACAATGGCCGTATAAAATGCCAGAGCGACCACGATGACCGTATGTACGCGTTTTGGTGCGGCATTATACTTAATCCATAGAAACGCTGTAGCAAGGAACCCGCCTGATATCTTTAGAGGTAGAAAGGCTTCCGTTGCCACCAGTGATTGCAGCAAGGGGTTCGTTTCTGATCCATATCCGCCTGTTACCAGAAACCGGGTTAGCAGGCCATCCGCAATTATTGCGGCAAACAGGGCGCAAAGCGCATACTTGACTGCCCGGTTTTCAATACATAGATACTTGGGAACTCTCAATCTCTTCATGTGCGGAACTCGTTGCCTCCTTTCAAAACAAAAACCCGACCGTTTCCAGGTCGGTTTCACTATTGGCTCCCCACCACCCAAGTGACCATATACAGGTGGCAGTTCAGCGCCTCCTATTATCTAGTACTGATGACCCAGTACCTTTGTACTATTATTAGTCGCTTAAAAAACGAGAATCCCTTGCCCCTGTCACTACTTTCAGAGAAATTCCCTGGGCTCATGGTGGCCAGAAATTCGCTAGCCAGCATTTAGCAGTAATTAGGAACCCGAGACAATAAAGGAATCGAAATGAGCTTATTAAGGCCGTATCTTCGCCAGTAGTCCCGTGAACGCGTTGTCACTTCTTCCTACGCTTG
>CAZLCQ010000166.1:0-2400 GCA_964557995.1 uncultured Dehalococcoidales bacterium | reverse complement strand
ACCTCCTGGACACAGATGAGGAAAAGCCTTTTTGCCTGCCTTCATCGAAAAGAGCCGACAATCTCTCTTCGTGGGAATAGACTCTCTTTCGCGATTCAAGCAGACCCCAGTCCACCAGGTGGCCATCAAATTCCGGGCCATCGGAACATGCGAATTTCGTCTCACCTCCTACAGAAACTCGGCAGCAGCCACACATCCCCGTGCCATCAAGCATGATAGGCGCCAGGCACACTATTGTTTTGATACCATAAGGTTTGCTGAGTTCGCACAGTGTTCTCAAAGTGATGGTGGCAACACTCATGGCAATCACACGATCAATCTTCTCTTTCTCAAAGACTGTCTGGAGGAAATCCAGCCCCTTGTTTCCCTCTGAGCCGTCATCAGTGGAAACATAAAAACCGTCACTCAGGGCCTTCATTTCATTCTTGAGAATGAGCAGTTCCTTGTTTCTAGCACCAATCACGCAGATGATTCTATTGCCCGCCTTCTTGAAGGCAGTTGCCTCGTAGACCATCGGGCCGGCCATTACCCCTCCCCCAAAACACAGCACAGTACCAAACTTCTCTATTTCCGTTGGATTCCCAAGTGGGCCGGCTACATTGTCGATCACTTCTCCTTTGTTCAAAGCCCCCAGCTTCTGGGAACTCCTACCCACCTCGTTGAATATCAGCTTCACCGTGCCCTTGTCCGGATTGGTGCCGCCGATAGTTATGGGAAATCTTTCGCCTTTCGTGCCCATCTGCACGACAACGAACTGACCCGGCTTTGCCTTACAGGCAATATCATGGTTCAAAAACTCAATAGACTTTATCTTGGGAGCCAATTCCCTTTTCACCACTATCTCATTCATGTTTAGCTTGCTGTCCTCCTTTCAGGGCTAGGATCTCATTGGCAAAAGAGTCAAGTTCGTGCCTAAAATCCCCTAGATTCTTCGGAGAAGTCTTATGTATCCTAAACCTGTTTTCAAGTCCCATTCGCCTGAGGCTAGTCCGGAGTACCTTCATGTTGTTCTCGGTTGTCAGCCTTGATTCCTTGGACTTACAATCGTCATCACCGCAAGCAACAACAAGCACACCGTCAAAGCCATAGAGAAGTGCCTGAAAGACATTTATGGGGTCAAGCTTGCTGTAGCAAGGTATTTCGAGGATGGCTACGTTAGGTTCGATGAAACCGCTGTCGTCCTGGTCAAGACCGGCAAATTCTGCCCACTGGCAGCAGAGAACCAATATCGCCGGTGACCGAGCCCTTATCTCTTTCATCCGGTCGGCATATTTCATGATCAGCTCTGCAAAGCGCGCGCATTCATGGCCGTGTATCTCAAGTGCTACATGTGGGCAAACAACAGCGCATGCACCACAACCCGTACATTTTGTATAATCTACCTTCGGCGTAGACAGTGGCTGTGCCTCTATTGCGCCATAAGGACAAATGTTTATGCACTTATCGCAGCCGACGCACTTTGCTGTATCGTACTCTATTTGTTTTGCCCTTTCGATAACCGTAATAGTGTTATCCCCATAACCGAAAGGCTTGAGCAGACTTCGCAGCATAGCTACGCGACGTTGACTCATCACGCTGCCTTTATTGAAGCGACAGAAATCCTGCTTACACTGAATGATGACAATCTGCTTGATACCCATAGTTAACGCAGTAATATAGAACACCGAAGGCAAGCGACCAACGCAAGGGACTCTCATCAGAATTGGCCGCTCTACGTTCAGTCCTTCAAGGGTGTCAAGCAGGCCGTCGTCGGGAGAGGTGCTACCCCGGCAAGCCACCACCAGACTCGCGCTCTCTCCTGCTCTTTTTGCTTGGATCCCTTCAACTAGCGCATTAGAGCCGTAGTAATACGGCACGATGGCACCAGAGGGACAGGAACTGGCACAGATGCCACATATAGTACACTTGTCCAGGTCTATGACTATTCGGTCTTCCTGCCGGGAAATAGCTTCAAACGGACAGACAGAGAGACAGACAGTACATCGGGAACACAACTCATCACGTATGGCTATCGCGGGTATCTCTTCTACTACCATTTTTCCCTCCAGATGTTATTTCGGCGCTAAACGCCACACCGCCAAGGACTTACTGAACCATAGCAGAATCCACTAAGCCAAACAACGCTTCCACTTGAGCTAGAGTTTGCGTATCAAGAATACATCAAGAATTCTTGATGTATTTTGGTTATCCTGAGCAGGGATAAGAGGAGTAGCCAGAACCAGCATATCACAGGGAAGCTCTAGTCCTCTATTCTCCATAATTCATGGTACACTAAGGTCAACCATGTTTCTGCTCCTTAGAGTCTTTCATGAAAGGACCTAAGGCCTTAACCTTATCCGTCATATCATCGACTATTGAGACAAAACGGTCGCCTTCGGAAGCCGAAACCCAATCGAGGCG
>CAZLCQ010000165.1:0-2408 GCA_964557995.1 uncultured Dehalococcoidales bacterium | reverse complement strand
ATCCCGATTAAGGTCCTTAACCACATCATAATAGGCGAGAGTCGTTACTCAGCTTTGCCGATGCTGGCCTAATTGAAGAATATGACTCGGGCTTTCAAGCCTCAAAAAGGAGAATGGCCACCATCAAAAGGACTAACCTAGATAAGGTGGGGCTTACGACAAGCTTTCTAGAGCTTCCAGGATTTCATAGTTCCGGAGGTCAACGGGGTTAGTGCCAGCCAGGTTCTGCTCGAAACGGAACTTACGATTCTTGGATAGTGGAGGTTGTGCTATACGCCCGGTGGTTTTGCCGTTCTTGGCAATCCTGTAAAGCGGAACAAGCCTGATGATTTCCCGGTAGATGTCCGATACTTCTCGATAATTCATCGGATACCCCAATGAAGTTGCCAAAGCTGAGATGATCTCCCAATTTTGCTTACCGGCCGGTGGGGAGATAGCACGATGCACATGTTGTATCCGCCGTTCACAATTGGTGTAAGTACCATCGCTTTCAACAAAATTAGCCCCGGGAAGGACCACATCTGGGTAGGGCGGCACTTCGGGATACACGGTGTCTATGAGCACGGAGAAAACCGGGAGTTCAAAGAAAGTGTTCTTCATGTCGCCGACAGCATCGCTGCCCATAGCAAGGACACCCTGGATGGTTCCTCTCTCCACTCCCTGGATGATTTCGATGGAATTCCTGCCTTTGGTAACAGGTACCGGTTTGCCCCAGATAGCTTCAAATCTTTGCCTAGCAGTTCCATTGGTGATTGGATTTTGCCCGGGAAGGTACTCTGGGGTCACACCCATATCAATCAGACCCTGCGCGTTGCCTGCAGTGCGGAGGATGATTATGCCGGCACCATCGCGCCCCACATTGCCGGTAAGCAATGCCAGTTCACAGATCAGAGCCAGTTCAGCGGATGTAGCCGTATTGGCATCCACTATTATCACTGGGTTCCGGGCGCGGATGTAAAGGTGTATCGCCTCGATGATTTTGGAGGGTCTTGTCCAGGGTATATTGGCAATCTCTTCCAGAGGATATCTCTTCATCGCTGAGGCAAAATCTCGGAAACCGCTGGTTCTGGCGCTGATGAAGTCGTAATCGACGAGATCATAGGCAGTGATATAACCCGCCATTGCCTGAAGCAGGTCTACACTTGTCCGGTGGTTAACCTTCAGAGCAATCCTTGCCAGCGAATCCATTCTGGTGGGATGGGGATTAAGCGTAATCAGCTTGCTGCCCCTACCAACTGCCTCCCTTATTTTCATCGCGACTACAGGATACTCTTCGGTAATATCGCAACCGAAAACAAGAATGAGGTCGCTAGCTAGAATGTCACTGTAAGAACAGGTCGAGGCGTCACTGCCCAGACATTTCATCGTACCGTCATTCACCCCGTTAGCGGCCAAGGAACCTATGTTATTGGTTTTCAAGGCAGCCCGAGCCAGCTTTTGGACCAGGTAATTCTCCTCATTCGTCAGTTTGGGGGACGATAATACGGCTAACCTGTCGCTGCCGATTCTATCCCTGACTCCCTTCAGTCCCTTACCAGCTAAAGCTATAGCCTCCTCCCAACTGGCTTCAACCAAGGCACCATCTAGCTTAATCAGAGGAGTGCGAAGACGCTTCAGGTTGTGAAGTGTCGTCGGGTAGAATTGGCCCTTTCGGCACAGGTTACCGCCGTTCACGGGGCTACCGATTGGGGACGTAACCTTTACTACCTTGTCTCCCAGAACAGTCAGCTCCAGGTTACAGCCAATCCCACAGTAGGCGCAGGTAGTCGGTACAGGTTCTAGCTCCCACGGGCCCTGTTTGGGCATCTGTGCCTTTGGAGTCAGCGCTCCCGTAGGACACGTTGAGATACACTGACCACAGGAATCGCAGGCTGTTTCGCAAAGCGGAACATCAAGAGCCGGACCCGCCATGGTATCAAAACCTCGATTGTAAAAACCTAGAGCGCTGATACCCTCAACTTCATTGCATATTCGGATACAACGACCGCACAATATACACTTGTTCGGGTCTCTTAGAATATAAGGGTGCTCGCTCTCTCTTATGCGCAAATGGTGCTTGCGGCCGCTATATTTGGTATCGTCCACAGCATACTCGGTAGCCAGTTCACGCAGCTTGCATTCAAATGCATCCTGGCAGCCACAGGCCAGACAGCGTTCGCTTTCATTTCTGGCCATATCCTCCGTGAACCCGAGTTCAATCTCAGCGAAGTTTCCTTTCCGTGCCTGGAGGCCGAGAGCAGGCATTTCACCTCTGGGAACACGCTGCACGTCGGCATAGTCTTCGACGTCGATATCGTGCAACTGGCCTTTACTGCAATTGTACGGTTTCCTGGATGGCAGAATTGGCTGGCCACTAAGATATTGGCTTATTGAAGTTGCAGCTCGTTTCCCGGCTGCTACCGCCTCAA
>CAZLCQ010000164.1:0-2410 GCA_964557995.1 uncultured Dehalococcoidales bacterium | reverse complement strand
GGTCAATGCAATGTTGGCAACTGGACGGACATCGTCCAGATCGCAGCGGGCATTTATCACACCGTGGGGGTGAAGTCCGACGGTACCGTGGTCGCTGCGGGCGACGAGACCGAGCTTGCCAAATGGCGTCTGTGATTTGCCACCGGTTGCACAAAGTAGTCTTTTGCACAATTCCCTGCTCTGAAAGCCCACGGAGACACTTGAATACCATACGCGTTTGTACTCGCCCGTGAGGCCACCATACTCAGCGGTGCCCAGGTATTGAATTCAGGGAACGGGCGTGACTGAACGTGAAGCGTGGCCTTCCAAACCTTCTGCATTCTTCTGGCTACTGCATTCGAGTCACGCCGTGATGATGGCTATGATTGGTGGTGCAGTGAGGGATATAATGTCTGGTATCCCTGACTACGAAGAGGCAGTATAGACAGATGACTGTAGTTCAAGTCCCGGGCAAGAAATCCCGTCACATAATGCTATACGCCCTGAGCACATGTGGCTGGTGTGGAAAGACTAAGAAGCTCTTGGATGACTTAGGAGTAGAGTACAGCTACGAGTATGTCGACCAGCTTCAGGGCGCTGAACAGGAGGAAGCGATTAGGAAGGTGAAGGAGTGGAACGCCAGTTGTAGTTTTCCCACTCTTGTCCTGGACGATAAGAAGTGTATCATCGGCTATAAGGAGGACGAAATCAGGGAGGCACTCCAGAAGTGAGCGAACAGGACATAGCTGCAGCCGAAATTGACAGGCTGTATGAGAGGTTGTTCAGGGAAGCCGAATCTGCAGGCTATCATCTCAATCCTGATGTGGAGTCTGCCAAGGAGCTCGTCAAGGGCCTTATCATAAATGAACGGAGATATGGCTATCGGGCCTGCCCGTGCCGGCTGGCTTCCGGAAAGAGAGAAGATGATCTGGACATTATCTGTCCCTGTGGCTACCGGGATCGCGATCTAAATGAGTTTGGCGCCTGCTACTGCGCGCTGTACGTATCCGATGCCGTGCGGAAAGGCGAGAAGAAGGCGGGCAGCATACCGGAGCGGAGACCGCCACGGGCGGAGAGAAGAACGGAAGCCCCGAAAGAAGGCACGAAACCAACCGGACTTTCACTGCCGGTATGGCGGTGCAAGGTTTGTGGCTACCTTTGTGCCAGGGAAGAGCCGCCTGAAGTGTGCCCCATATGCAAGGCGACGAAAGACCGCTTCGAGCGGTTCATGTAGCCGTAGAAGAAGATATGACCTGGCCAACCCCGGTGGCCTGTTGCGCAATAAGAAGAAGCCCCACCGTCACCTGACCCAGTAGTTCCCGGACAGGATGATGCAGCCCTCAGCGGAGTGAGCACTCAGACATGAACAGATACTGAAGAGCTGGGTCATTGTCTCAAGGTAGTCGTGTGGCGAAGAGCCAGAATACTGTCCGGACAAGGCTGACACAACTGTCATCTCTCGCCCGCTCTGGTTAGTCTGAGTGTGACAGATTGTGGATTGAATCCATCACGTCAATTACCTTGGCAATTCTTCCCCAATCCTTAGTCTTGCGGGCTTTCTTCAGTTCAGTGATTACCCATGCGTCGGTATCACTCAAGAAACTGATCAGGTCTTCCTTCAACATAGGCCACGATTCAAGGATGGTATGTTTACTGTTCGACATTCTTCGTTTCCTCCAGGACTGGCAGGTTCTCAGTATTCTAAACTATCGGCCACTGATGCACAATTCAGTGAGAAATCAACCAACAACTCTGGCTGTTGTGCAGTTCCAGGCCATCAAAGGGCAGCCCTCGACGGAGTAGGTGCTACAATATAGAGAGATGGTGAAGGCGTAGCAGGGAGCGGTCACGCCAGAAGGAGGAGAGCGAAATGCCTGAGTTGACGGTTGCCACCAAACAAAACATAGAGGAAGTATTCGATGACAGCGCTGCAGCATACGACCGGGTAGGCCCCGCCATCTATGAGCCTTTCGGGAGACGCTTGGTTGATTGGCTGCCACTCAAACTCGGTGCGACAGTGCTCGATATCGCTACGGGTGCGGGTGCAGTGCTTCTGCCGGCAGCACGGCTGGTGGGATCACAAGGCCATATAACCGGGATTGACCTGTCTGATGGACTGCTTAGACAGGCAGAGGCTTTGGCCAGGGCAGAGGGTTTGACCAATGTAGAACTACGCAAAATGGATGCCGAGCACCTCGAATTCCACGATCAGACCTTCGATTTTGTTACCTGTGCATTCTCGCTTTACTTTTTCCCAGATATGGAAGCCGCGCTGAATGAAATGCACCGCGTCTGCAAGCCAGGTGGGTGGCTCGGCTTGACTGTGTTCGATCGGACACCACCTCCGTTCGATCCGCTCTTCCCAATAGCGATGCAGCAGTTCGCAGCCTATCAAGGAAAAGTATGGATGCCACCTCATGGCATGTCCTTT
>CAZLCQ010000163.1:0-2417 GCA_964557995.1 uncultured Dehalococcoidales bacterium | reverse complement strand
CCATATCACCTGTCAGCTTATACGATATGATGACATCGCCAATCTACGGGAAGTTAAGGGGAAGATAAGCTACCGCAGCCGTTTGCGCTACAGGTAAATGCGCCCCAAGACTGGCTGGCGCCCATTCTGTCGCAGGGACGGGAAACTGGAAGGCGTTTGCCATGAATGTCACGTCTCGCGCCGTATAGAGTAAATGCCAGTCTCCGTCATCGTCACATATCAAGGCGATATGCTTATTGTCATCATCAAGGTAGATCTCCGTCCCTATTTTAATATTGTCTACATTCCTCACGATTACCGTATGAGTAGTGTCTGAGGCTCGTAGAAAGAGAACATACCCCTCAGAGCCACCACTGATAGTATCCAGGTAGTCCGAAGCTGCTCCGGCCTCATTCTCTATCTTGTGATAGGATTTTGTTACCGTCACCGCACCAGCGGCGATGGTTAGTTCATCAGCTTCTTCGAGTAGTATATTCTCCTTCAGGAATAACAGATTATCCCTAACGTGAGTATTCAGATCTGCTTCAGGGATTGTGTTACCATCTGCCCAAGTCTTAGGTGCTGTCCATGCCATATTAACCTCCTATGGTGCTATGACGTGTGTTCCCCCGATCTCGCTTGTGTTTATAATGAAGTAGGTATCCTCCTCCATCGTCCTGACCTGTTCCAGTCCAAAGGTTCCTGTCAAGAGTCCCGTCCCTTCCCGATTCAATGTGACGCTTATATTATTGACAAAGAAATCCTGATTCATGTCTAACCCGGGGTGAACAAAGGTGTGTTTATCATCTATATCCATGTCCAAAATCTGCGTTATCTTTGCGTCCGTATTGCCCTCTATTACCATCGAGGCAAAACTAACAGGCTCGGAATATCTATCGCAATAGGCGTCAATTAAAGACTGCGCCTGTTCCTCAGATTGTCCCATCGGCCAGACCAGGTTCATCACCCTGCGTCCGTACTTCTTAATGCTCGTCGCATCGGTAGAACGGATCGTCAGGGTTCTAGTATGGGTGTGAACTGTGATAGGCCCCTCAATGGCTTCCTGGGATAGATACGAGTAGATCGCCCGGGGTTCCGCCCTTACCTCGTAACTATAAGGATTCGTGATTCTAACCGTCCAGGTAGTTTTTGTTCTAATCATGGATTGAACGCCGAGCGTGTCAGCTATGTCAGGATAATAGCAACAACTCGGATAAGTGTCTCCGGCTGCAAACCATGTCCCATCTGCCCCTTCACACTCTGCTTCAGATATATCATATTCCCTCGTCCTTCTAGCATAGACAACCTCGGCCTCTACCCAAGTAACGTCGGTATGCCCCGTTTGTGCTGTGAAGACAACATTCTCTGAGCTATCGGCTGCCAGGACGACTTTGACATTCCCATCTTTCGGGACTTCGATTTGTGAGTGTTCTTCCGGTGTCCCATCGCCCTGTACTTCGGTTTCGGTTGTAACGTCCGTCTCAGAACGAATATCGTTGTAAATGTCTCGATCCGAAATCTCCAGGGTAAATTGATTCAGGTCAGTAGCGTTAAATGTACTCATGCGTTCCTCGCATACCGTGACTTGTAAGTAGCGTTCCCTTCCTTGTCAACCCGGAATCTCCCCCGTGCCGACATTTCCAGATTCCTTATAGCTTGTAGTGTAACCTTATCCTGAACCGGCATTGTCGGGCGCGGGGAAAGCCCATAGATCAACCATGTATCTGATTCATCAATTTGCCAACCGAGATAGGGATAACCACTATTTTCATCCACAAGGGAAAGGTCAATACTCCAAGCTGGAAATGTTCCGATCATTTTCATCTCGGCTGTGGTTTTACCCGTTCCTGCTGCCGAGCTAGATTGCCCACCCGTTTCTGTGTCCCCCCAACAGTCTGTTCCAGTGCCACTTGGTTTAGCACCGACTAAGCCGCCTATATTTGGACCTGACCCGGTGACAGCACCGAATGAATGACAATTTTCCTCTGCGGAAGTCGAGGACGAACCTAGTAATCCTCCAACGGAGTTAGCACCTGTTACTGCCCCACCAGCATAGGAATTCTTGGTCGAACTAACTTTCCAATGGAGTCCAACTAATCCCCCCACATAATTCTTCCCGACAGCGCTTACGGCAACTAATGAATAAGAATCGTTTATATCTGAATCATCTAGAGTCCCTACAAGCCCCCCTGAGTCGTACCCACCTGTCAGACTGCCAGTTGAGCTACATTCATCAATGGTTGAGGAATCCATTGCTCTCCCTATTAATCCCCCTATTTCCGCTCCAAGCGTGGTCGCAACAGTAGCGTTCGACCTGGGCCGGGTCCATCACCATAAACGCGGTCGATAGAGCCTCGGCGAGCGCCCCCGAGGGACAGCACGACCCGGTGCGTCGCGATTCCCGGGCCGGCCGGCCGGTTCTGGGATCAATAATGTGT
>CAZLCQ010000162.1:0-2422 GCA_964557995.1 uncultured Dehalococcoidales bacterium | reverse complement strand
GCATCATTCTTTATCTTCTGAACCTCAGTGGCGATGTTTTCTAATCCCTTTACATCCTCCTTGCTTGAGGTGAGAAAAATTACCTCTGTCGCCTCTATTACAGGTAATTCTGATTTGTAAATCGCCATTATTGCCCTTCCTAAAGTTTCAAAGGAAAACCCTTTCTCCACCGCCTTCTTGCTGACTCTGGTCCACATCCGCTGGCGCTGAGGCGCTAATCTAATCATATAACCCTCTATTTGGTTCGAGATGATGTAGTGTTGCTCAAGCACCAGATGATGCTGGTCCTTGAGGTCGGTACCACCGACTATTAATACCTGCGCAAAAGGAAGGCTTTCCCCCACTGCTTCTTGAATATCGGGACCTATTAGGGTAATTCTACCGTCTCTAACCAGGTGTAAGTTTGGAGTCCACAGGAGGAAAGCGCACGAAGCAACGCTTGGGTTTCCCAACTCAACCGCTGTATCTTCCTTCAGTATGATATTGGCCCCTCCTTGGGGGCCAATCCGAACAGGCAACCCTTCTATAAGCTGAGTAACCTCGGTTGGACACTCTATCTCCCTAACTTGCCTTTTCTTGCCTACGTTGCCCAGGTATTTGCCCAATTTCTCTATATACACATCAAAGGGTTCCAAGCTGTAATTCCCCTTCTCTTTTGGTTCGGTCTTGTATGGGTTAAGCTTCGCCCGATTTTTCTTGCGCGAAGAGTGCCGCTCCTATGGCTCCTACAAGTTGAGGGTCCACGCCCAACGTTTTCATTTCGACCTTCAGGTGGTTCTCCAGGCCCTCAACTAATCTCTCATTCTTGGCACATCCACCTGTCATGACAACGTCTCCTGTAATACCAATCGCTCCTGCTATAGCGGCCAACCTGCGTACTGTAGAATCGTGAACACCGGCAACAATCATAATATCTGCTCACAGCATAGTCGAGACGAACTCCTCGATCTGCTCTTTGATAACTGATACTGGAGTTATCCTTTTATCCAGTATGTCTAATTCTAATCGGAGCGTAGGGATCCCCAACTCGTTCCTTATTTTCTCGGTAATCAAACGTAGACATCCCCAGGTCTGTTTGCATGCTAGGTTTCCTGAGTATATACAGGCGTCTATATCTAACTCCCTCGCCAGGAAGATCATATCTTCCGCCCAGCCAGCGGGACCATCCCAGGCTCCCTTATGTTGTCTGGTCATGGGCTGATTAAGGGTTCTGTCGGCCAAACCGTCGATCATCGTATCGATGGTCGACGTGTCTATGACCTTATCCGGATACCAGCCGAAGCAATCCTGAACGAAGGCCACCCCTATTTCCTCAAGCCACCTGAATAGCTCCATATCATAGTATATGCCACTGTATGTCCAGAGGGTTCTAGCTCGCTGATTGGGGAAAGCCCCTTCGCCCTTCCTTACCAGCTCCGCTGCAGTATCACGGGCTATTTTGAAATACTCTACAGCCTCCGGGCGTCCCGACCAGATATATTTCATCAATTCAACCAGCACACAATATATGTTCGAAAGCGGGTAGGGCTTTGCCTTTTTGAGCTCCTGGATTTCCCAGTAAAGTTCAATCTGCTGGTTGGACCATTCAAGGATCTCTCGAAGTCTGTCATATTCTACTTTCTGCCCTGTTATTTCCTCCAAACGCTCTACCATCCTTCTGAATTCTCTTCGATAATACCTGAATGACCGTTCATCGTGGTAATAGGGTGCATCGAGGTTCAAAAGTGGAATCTCCCACTTTTCAGCCATGTATTCATGAAGCTTTGCATTGGGGTCACAGGACCCAGGGCCTGCATTGATAATTACATCGGGCTTGATCTCCGCGTTCTCGAGGATTATGCCCACAGTGGCCTTATGGCCTCCGCATATACTATCAGGAAGCCCTGCATTTATTGGTGAATCGATATACTGTTCACCACCTAGCGCCAATACTGGAATGATGCCAGCCGCTTCGGTACACATCGGGGCCATATCCATGGCATCGAGCAATTCTCGGGGGAAGCTAAAGCAATAGAACGCAACCTTCTTTCCGTCCTCCCGCCTTTGAAGAACGTCACTCAGAGCGGTACCGAATATCTTCAGGCCTACCAGAGACATCTTTATAAATTTAGGGTTAGTAAATCCCTTAAGCAGCGCGGCCGCGTCTGGCGGCAAGGACTGCGCCAGCGCTTCAAGAGCTGAGGCATCATCAGGCAACGCAGCCACCCCTTCCATCATGGCCGCCGTTTGCTCCCAGACTGTTGGTCTCGTTACCACTTTGTTCACCTCCCCATTCTTTCTAAGAATGCCTGCACTCGAGTACGAATTCGACCGGTATCAGCTAACGGCCCGTATTCCCTTTCCAGCTTCAAAGTAGCGATGCCTTCCTTTTCTAAAGCTTCCTCCAACAACACATTTTCGATTCCATGAAGGTCGCAAAACT
>CAZLCQ010000161.1:0-2435 GCA_964557995.1 uncultured Dehalococcoidales bacterium | reverse complement strand
CTACCCTGTATCGACGGCTGGTCTTCATTTCAGAAGATAGCCCTGACGCTCTCCGATATACATCTAACCCAACAAGCCTTACTGCCAGCATATCTGCCCAGGGCCAGATCATAAAAATCCAGGCGTTCCATAAACCTATTTGAAAAGCGGGTACAAGCGACATAGTGTTTTACTTCCTTTTCTCTACCTTCCGAATAAAGATATGTGCGCTGTAACCCAACGGACTGTTGTCCCTAGAAAGACTATGTCGCGAATGCTTGACCCTCTTTTTGCCCGGCAGCCCGCAAGGAATCATGCCACTGTATGATGAGCCACCTGTCTCCTCGCTGCTCAAGCACAACCGTTAATCGTATTTGCTCAGTTATTTGCCGGTCATTGGTCTTCACGTAGAGGGTAACATCGGCTGCCAGCATCGCCACTGAACCTACCGCTGACACTGAATGCCAACCGAACTCAAAAGTTGCTTCCTCGAATTGCGCAATGGCACGTCCGAGTATGTTCCTGATCTCGCCAAGTCCAACACCTTTCTCATCCCCTCCCATACCAATGACAATCACGTCGGGGTCCGCCGCGAAGAACGCTAGAACTGCATCCAGATCTCTTTTTGTGAATGCTTCAAAGCACTGTTTGACAATGTTCAGTACTGCGGCTTCTGTCTTGGGATCAGCTCTCATAATCTTGGCAGCCTCCTTTATCAGGATTTCGGTACTCCTATCCACCGCGGCCTTCTCTTCATATATTCACGGTAGGCATCCCCATAGTACTCAAGGCAGTGGCGTTCTTCGGCATCCACCCATAGACGTGGCATAATCATAAATAGGGCAGAAAGCAATAAGAAGACCCAGGAGGCCGTAGCTATGCCTACCCCTAAATATATTACAACTTGAGAGAGTTGCATTGGATTTCTTGAATAACGATATATTCCCTTAGTTATAAGCTTATCCGGTGGCGTGGTGGCAAAACCGACCCAAACCAGTGCATACGAGATTAAACCTACTAGATAGATAGGAAAGCCTGCATAGAACCATCCTGTACCCAGTTTCAAGGGTACGAAAATGGAGTATATAATCGAGACTAGATAGATTATGTGCATAGAACGGATTGCACACTTCTGCGTCTTGCTGAACTCAGCGGTGAAATCGCTCCCCTCCTCTCGACCTTTAGGAATTATATTCAGGGGCACCAAGAACAAAGCTATTAGTAGCCAAAGCATGAAAATCCAGGCATTCCAGACGCCTATTTCAAAAGCTGGTACAAGCGGCATGATTCACCTCCTTGAGTTCAGTTCCCTACCGATTTCGGTATTCCTATATATCTTGGGGTCCTGTCCATATATTCATGATAGGCATCGCCATACTTCTCAAGGCAACTCTGTTCTTCAAGGGGTGCAAAATAGAACGAAGCGGCTATTAGCAAAATTGTGAACAACAGAAAAACCCAAGAAGCCGTGGCTATGCTCATTCCCAGGAAAAATGCAAAAGCGGTTACGTACATCGGGTGCCTTGAATAACGGTAAAGTCCGTTGGTTACGGGCTCACCGCGCGGGCTGGCCGCCCAGTTCAATATGACTATAACGCCGGCGATAAGACCTATTAAAGTGATAGGAAGGCCTACATAAAACCACACCGTCCCCAGTTTTAAGGGCAGGAATATAGAGTATATAAAGGCCGGAATATATATTATCTTAGAAGAGTAAAGGGTTATCCTTTCAGTCCTGGACAGGGCAGAAACCTGGCTCTTGCCTTCGTCTTCTGGAGCCCGTCCCTTAGCGATACGCATAAATAAGGGAAACGTTAATACGTCAAGAAGCATGAAAATCCAGGCGTTGCACAAACCTATTTCAAAAGCTGGTATAAGCGACATAATTCAATTCCTCCAATTCGCTTGCCTCTATTTAGACTATCTTTGACCTATGTAGTTGTCAATACCCCTTCATCATAGCCCTACTATACTATGGCTCCATCGAAATCCTAGAAACGCCGGAGCTCGAGACAATAATGACAGAAACATGATAAAATCCTGCCCGAAAGATTGACAGATGGCAGATACCACTCAGACCACCACAACCAGGCGTAGCCGTTTCCGGGAGATAGACCTCTTTCGCACCGTCGCCATAGCAATGATGATAACCTTCCATACGCTCTATCTACTTAACTACTTTGATATCCGCAACACCGGCGTGCCTGCTTCGCCCTATGGGTTCTGGTGGTGGTTTCCCAGAATGACGGGCGGGATTTTCATCTTCACTGCCGGAGTATCACTCACAATCGCTTATTCTAAGGTAAAGAGAACATGGCCGTTTATGCGTAGAGGCCTGGAGATATTCGCATGGGGCATGGGGATTACCCTGGTTACATGGCTAATCTCCAGACAGGGGTACGTCCGATTCGGCATACTGCACTTCTTCGGGATTGCGTTCATACTCGCACCCTTCT
>CAZLCQ010000160.1:0-2445 GCA_964557995.1 uncultured Dehalococcoidales bacterium | reverse complement strand
CCACGACCCCCGGTTCCGAAGACCGGTGCTCTTGTCCGCTGAGCTATAGGCGCACCGCGTATAGAATTCTAGTGTCAGAGTCCTCTCGTGTCAACTTATTGCCGTAGTCCTGAGGAGAACATAACAGAACCTCGTCTGGTTGAAAGTCATTCATCGTGTGTGCTATAAAGGCAACAGGCGACAGGTAGGTCTTCCCCAAAGGACCAAAGAGGGTTCTAGCTTGTCAGGTTACTGTCAAGGGTCAGTACGGGACCCGAGGCTGAGCCCCTACCTCCCGGTTCATGGACTTTCCCCAATAATGTTGATGAGACTCTGGGGAAAAACTCAGTTGTGCGGGAGATAATACACCATGAAGTAGGATCCCGGAAAAGCTGGACTCTTACGGCGATAATCATGATCAAGGAGGATATTGCGATGAATTATGAGAGCTTCCTCGAATTGGCAAAACAAAGAAGGACTATACGCAGGTTCAAGCCAGACCCTATACCTGATGAATATGTGGACAAGATCATTGAGGCCGCTCGCTGGGCTCCGTCGGGCTTCAACTCGCAGCCGTGGGAGTTTGTGGTCATCAAGGATAAGAAACTAAAGGGCGACGTTATGCGAATTATCAGGCCGCCGCATCCAGCCGGGGCCCCGGGGTTCTCCGAACTGGAGGATATGTGTGAACCCTGGATGCGGCAGAGAAGGCACCCCTCACTTGACGCGGAGATGGATTACCAGAATGCCCCGGTTCTTATGTTACTGTTTGGCGATCCCAGAACTCAGCTTGGGTTGCCCATGGTGGTGAGATGTGACCCGCATAGAAGACAGTCAGTCTACGTTTCCAGCCTGGCCAACGCCTTTCTGTATATGCACCTGGCGGCTACGACGCTGGGGCTGGCCAGCCAGTGGGTATCCCATGTAGCATCGCCTCATAACCACTGCCTGCTGAAGAACCTTCTGCATATCCCCCACGAGTTGGAGGTATACGATATGATCGCCCTGGGCTATCCTGCTTACAAATCGAGGCCCAAGCTGATGAGGCCAATCGACAAGATGGTTCATCGTGACCACTTCAGCGAAGAAGACTTCCGCGCCGACGAAGAGGTCAGAGACTTCATCAAGAAGACCAGAGCCTGGGTTTTCGCCACTCACCGACGTGGGGCGGATAAAAATATAGTGGGGTGAACGGTGGGATTTGAACCCACGATCTCCAGGGCCACAACCTGGCGCCTTAACCACTGGGCTACGCTCACCACAACCACGGTTATTATACTCTACAGTGCATGCCACTTTCAATCTTGAAAGCGAGCCTCTGCGTCAGTCCAGTGCTGGACGAAGTCGACCTCTAAAGAGCCGGCAAACATGCTATAATTGTCCGTTTCCAGAGCGCCATCCAGGTAGAACATATGAGAATTTGCCTGCTGACCTATAGGGGGAATCCTTACAGCGGCGGGCAAGGTATTTATGTTTATTACCTGTCGCGTGAGTTCCGACGGATGGGTCATGAGGTGGAGGTAATCGCCAGCGCACCCCTCCCCGAAGTCAGTAAGGGAGTAATCCTGCATCAGCTTAGAAGCTCAAGCATATATCATCCGGGTAGCTCTTTCAGGAAGAACCTTCCCGATGTCAGGAATCTCGTTGACCTGTATGAACTCTGTGCCAGCCGCCTGGGGATCTTCGCCGAACCCTGGGCATTTAGCTTCAGGGCCTATGCCAGGCTAAAGGAGCTCAGTAAACAGCGCCGATTCGATATTGTTCATGATAATCAAGGCCTGGGCTACGGGCTCCTCTTGATGAAGCGGCTGAGGATTCCGGTTGTAGCCACTATACACCATCCTCTTCCCATAGACAGGCAAGCTGACCTGGAGCAGGCTAACGAGTTCGGCCAAAGATTGAGAATCAGAAGATTCTACTCGTTCATTCGCATGCAGGCCTTCGTGGCCCGGCGTCTGGACCGCATCATCACGGTGTCGCAAAGCTCTGCTAAAGATGCGAGGCGTTTCTTTCAGGTGCCTGCCGACAAAATAAGAGTGGTCTACAATGGCATAGATACCGAGATTTACGATGGGAATAAAGAGGCAGGCCAGGGCCGCGACGGCTTGATCATGGTCGCCAATACTGACGACAGAAAGAAGGGCGTTCTTTATCTACTACAAGCATTGCAGTTGCTGAAGAACGATGGGGCAAAGCTCACCATTGTGGACGACGCTGCGCGGCATTCTTCCTACGTAGAAGATGTTGGGCCACTGCCTTCTTATGGTTCCAAGCTGGTAAGAGAACTCAATCTGGACGGGATGGTGCGCTTCACCGGGCGGCTGACGCGGGAGGAACTGGCACAACACTACGCCGCCGCCAGAATAGCAGTAGTCCCCTCCCTTTACGAGGGTTTCGGACTACCTGCCGCCGAAGCTATGGCCTGTGGCACTCCAGTTATAGCCACCACAGGCGGGGCACTGCCCG
>CAZLCQ010000159.1:0-2449 GCA_964557995.1 uncultured Dehalococcoidales bacterium | reverse complement strand
GTAAATGGCCTCCTACTTAGAGCCCCCTCCGATGTCAACGGCCTGGCAGCAAAAATCGAGTTGCTGCTTTCAAATGCTGGACTTAGAAAGACCATGGGTGAGCGTGCCAGGGAAACCGCAGAAAAATTCTCATGGGATCAGGTAGCTCAGAAAACCTTGGAGGTCTATAATACTGTATTAAATCGGCCGGACTTAGAAAGACCAGGGGTGAGTGCGCTAGGGGAACCGCAGAAGAACTTTCACGTGGTCGGGCACCTTAGAAAACCCTAAACCAAGAGAATGGAGTAATCCAACAACTAACATGCCTAGAGACTTACCCATTGGCAATGGCAACCTGCTCATCAATTTCGATACTGATTACAACCTCCGTGATATCTACTATCCCTATATCGGCAAGGAGAACCATAGCGAAGGTTGTGTATCACGTACTGGCATCTGGGTTGATGGCAACTTCACCTGGATTGACAGTCCCCAGTGGCAGAAGGAAATGGTCTATGAAAGCGATAGTCTGGTCACCAAAGTTACGGCCACTAATCCTGAGATAGGGCTTACCCTCACCTATTCTGACCTCGTGGACTTTCACCGGGACATCTTCTTTAGACGGGTTAATATCGTCAACCACCGAGACTACCCCCGCGACGTACGTCTATTCTTCCATTATGCGCTACGGATCCTGGGCAGGGAAATAAGCGATACTATCTACTACCACCCAGAACTGAGGGCATTGGTGATGTATAAAGAGCAGCGTTACTTCCTGGCAGGTGGCCAGGTAAATGGAAGAGTTGGCCTCGACGACTGGACAACCGGAAGCACAAAATCAGAAGATAAGCCAAGTGCACGGCGCGATGCCGAAGACGGCAAATTGGAGAAGCTGCCTCTTACCTGCGGCTTCGCTGAGGGCGTCATCGGGCTCTATGGGAAGGCTGTGCCTGCTGGAGGAAGCTCAACCATTTACCACTGGCTGGCGGCCAGTACCCACTTCCACGGAGTCGAGGAACTTAACGCTCTGGTCAAGGAACGTGGACCTGAGTCATTCATCATACGCACCCGTGATTACTGGCGAGCATGGGTGAATAAGGAATCGCTGGACTTTACCGGCCTGCCGGCCTCTATATTGGACCTGTACCGCCGCAGCTTGCTCACGATGCGTGTGCAGACTGATAACCGCGGCGCTATCATCGCCAGCACTGACTCGGACATTACCGACGTCCTGGGGGACACCTATTCTTATGTGTGGGGTCGTGATGGCGCCTTCACCGCTAAGGCCTTCGACATGGCCAACTACGCTGAAGTCAGTCATAAGTTCTTCGATTTTTGCGCCAATACCATCACCAGTGAAGGCTACTTCCTTCACAAGTACACCTCTAACGGGTATCTGGCAGGCCAGTGGATGCCCTGGGCAGACGAGGAGGGCAAGCTGCAACTGCCAATTGAAGAGGATGAGACTGCTTTGGTGCTATATAGTCTTTGGCACCACTACCATAAGTTCCACGATGTAGAGTCCATCCGTCCCCTTTATCAAAAGCTGATTAAGAACGCTGCCGATTTTATGGCTAGCTATAGAGAGCCTCATACGAACCTTCCGGCACCTTCATATGACCTTTGGGAGGAACGCCGTGGCATCCACTCGTTTACCGTGGCTGCGGTCTGGGCAGGCTTACAAGCGGCAGCCAATTTTACGGAAATGTTTGGTGAGGTGGCCCTCACCAAACGGTACCGTCAGGCGGCTGCTGAGATAAAAGAGGCGGCTATTGAGTATCTTTTTGACAAGAAGTTGGGGCGTTTCCTACGCTCGGTCAAAGTTGACGCTGACGGTGTGGTGGAACCGGACTACACTATTGATAGCAGTATTTGCGGTCCTTTTCTCTTCGGCATGCTCCAGGCTACTGATCCCCTTATTGAGAGCACGATGGCAGTACTTATGGACAGGCTTTGGTGCAAAACCGAGGTGGGAGGCATTGCCCGTTACGAGAACGACCGCTACCAGCAAGCCAGCCAGGACATAGCCAATATTCCCGGTAACCCGTGGTTTGTTTGCACCATGTGGGTAGCACAGTACCACACTGCCAGAGCTCAATCGGTAGATGACCTAAAGCCGGCCCTTCAAATCCTCACCTGGGCTCAGCACTGCGCTCTCCATAGTGGTGTTCTTGCTGAGCAGGTTCATCCGCATAATCATGCTCCGCTCAGTGTCTCACCGCTGACCTGGAGCCACGCCGCTGTTGTGATAGCAATCCACGAATACATCGACAAGTACCGTGAACTGCAAGCACAGCTACACCATAGGCAAGAAGGTACATAGTCCGCCTATCCGGTCTTTGTATCTCCTGTTGCACAAAGTGACGAAAAGTGACCCAACAGTTCGTCATATTGTGCAACCAACTCCTACAGCGATATAATATGGCGGCTCAGAATGCGAATTGAGGCGTGGTCAGAAGCTAAATCTGAG
>CAZLCQ010000158.1:0-2474 GCA_964557995.1 uncultured Dehalococcoidales bacterium | reverse complement strand
CTGGATTCACGAACGTGTACCGGCTGGAAGGTGATTATGCCGCCTGGGTAGACGCCGGGTATCCCACAGAAACATAGCAGACAATCAGTGGTGCTGTGCATAACAATCCCGCCAGGGGACCAGTCCACAGAAGCAGCAGCGTACGCCGTAACAAATTCGGGCTGGTCTCCTTGGATGCGGTTCGACACGTGTTGCTAAGCGCAGTTGCGACGACATAGATTACCCACGGCAACTGAGCGCCTGCTCTAGATCCTCAATCAAATCGTCAACGTGCTCCAAGCCAACTGATAACCTGACAAGTTCATCGGTGATCCCCACCTTCCCTCTATAGTCCTTCGACATCGAGTCGTGACTCATGGTAGCCGGATGCTCAGCGAGAGAAGCGACATCACCCAGCGATCCCGCCAGAGAAAAGACCTTGAGCTTTCTTAGAAAGGTATTAACAGCCTCAATACCACCTTCCGGTTCAAAGGACACTATCCCGCCGAATCCTTTCATCTGTCTCCTGGCGATTTCGTGTCCCCTATGGGACTCCAGAGCGGGATAGAGCACCCTCTTTACTCTTGGATGTCCTTTAAGATAGTTTGCTACGGCAAAGGCATTTTCCTCATGCTGCTTCATCCTCACCGGGAGAGTCTCAATGCCGCGAAGCACCAGCCAGCAGTCGAAGGGGGCAGCACAGGTCCCCATGGCATTGAGGAGGAATTGCACTTTCTGGCTTAGTTCGTCAGTGGTGGTTACCACAGCGCCACCGATGACATCAGAGTGCCCGTTGAGATACTTGGTCGTGGAGTGGACAACAAGGTCAACTCCATATTCAATCGGCCTGAAGAAATAAGGGGTGGCAAAGGTATTGTCTACTACTGTCAGCAACTTGTGTTTCCTGGCAATGGCGACCACCATCTCAATATCAACGATATTGAGCAGCGGATTCGAGGGAGTCTCTAACCACAACATCCTGGTATTGGGCTTTATTGCTTCTTCTATTCTTTTCGGGTCATCCATTCTAGTAAAGGTAAACTCCAGACCAAAGGCAGGCATCACATCCTTAAATAACCTGTACGTCCCTCCGTAGATGTCGTCCGCCGAGATCACGTGGTCGCCAGTTTTCAGAAGGTGCATAACTGTAGTCTCAGCCGCCATACCGGTGGCGAAGGCAAAGCCAGCTTTCCCTCCTTCCAGCTGAGCGACAGTGTCCTCCAGGACCTTCCTCGTTGGGTTTGCCTCACGGGAGTAGTCCCACCCCTTTGTCTTCCCCACGTCCTCAAACATGAATGTCGATGTCTGGTAGATGGGCACCGAAACGGCACCGGTTGCTGCATCCGGCCTATCCCCGGCATGAATAGCTATCGTTTCAAATCTCATGTTCCCCTCCTTGGCTGAATGGCGGTTCTATCACTATCTCCTCCAGTGACTCGTCTCTGGTAGACGCTATTCCATTGGCGCTCTCTAGGACTGTTAAACGTTCCTCTCGTTTGTCTTCCTCTCTCAAGACGAACCTAGCAGCTTCGCCCACCAGGTCAGGTGAGTTACCATGTCCAAATCCGTGAGCGGTCTTCGGTAGTCCTCCATATTGGCCATATTAGGGATTTTCGCCAGAGTTATCAACCGCGTAAGAACAGAAGGACACCTCTCCTGGCGGTGCTCTCAGAATCTATATAGTAGCGGGGGTTGGATTCGAGCCAGTTACCTTTGGATTATGAGCCCGAATGGTTTCAACTGCTGATGGCCTTGTTTAAATAAACCGGCGGAGCGTTCCGCGGCGAAGGTGGGCGCAGTCAATACAGCTCTATCACACAAATGTTAGTTTCATTAGTTGTGAGAGAGCATATTCGAAACCGGCTGTCATCTTGCTATCTATAGCGCGTATTCTCAGTAACCTTCGAGGCGACGGCCTTCCCTTTTTAGAGACTCCTGAGAGATGGTAGAATCATACCGGTGGCGAACAGGCAATACTCTCCCGATTTCCCGGAATATGATAACAAGGTTGTGGGGGCCTGGGACCGTCTGGCTGAATGGTGGGACGATAAGATCGGTGATGGTAACGAGTTCCAGGACTATCTTATTGAGCCTGCCACTGAGCGCTTGCTTGCATTGCAGGCGGGAGAACAGGTGCTCGACATTGCCTGTGGCGCCGGGCGCTTGGCGCGGCGCTTGGCCGGTATGGGAGCAGTGGTGACTGCAATAGACCAGGCTGAGAGATTCCTCAATAGGGCGCGGGAGCGCACCGAAGAAAACAACGATCGCATACGATATCTCAAGCTTGATGCTACCGACCGGGCGGCAGTTCTGTCGCTGGGCAAGGGACGATTCGATGCCGCGGTCTGTACTATGGCGTTGATGGATATGTCCTCAATCACACCTCTCATTTCTGCATTGCCCAGGCTGCTCAAGCCTCAGGGTCGGTTCGTTTTTTCTGTTACTCATCCCGTGTTTAACTCCGGGACAGCCCGCCATGTAGCCGAGCAGTACGA
>CAZLCQ010000157.1:0-2477 GCA_964557995.1 uncultured Dehalococcoidales bacterium | reverse complement strand
CAATAATGTTTGAGCAATGTCCTGGAGCCAACAACATAAGAACACCGACGATTGAACTAAAGACGTGCCCACAATGCGGCGCGGAGATAGAAATGTTCTCTTCCGACATGCAGATGGATTGTCCCAAATGTGGATTTACTGTCTACAATGATTTGGAGTCATGCATTCAGTGGTGCGAATATGCCAAGGAATGCGTTGGCGAAGAAGTATATGAAAGGTTGATGAAAAAGGTGTCGAAACAAGAGTAGAAAGAAGCCAGGGGAGATGCGACAAGCATAGTCAGTGAGATGAGAAGAATCATCAAAATCGATGAAGAGAAGTGTGACGGTTGTGGTGTCTGCGTGCCGTCCTGTGTCGAGGGTGCACTTCAGATTATCAACGGCAAAGCTAAGCTCATCAGCGAGACGTACTGCGACGGCCTTGGAGCCTGCATCGGAGAATGCCCGCAAGGAGCTATCACCATTGAAGAAAGGGAAGCCGAGGATTTTGATGACGGGGCTGTGAGACGTCACCTGGAAGATAGAGAGAGAGTGACAGAGAAGCTTCCCTGTGGCTGTTCTTCGGCTACGGTTGTACGGTTCGATGCGCCAGAATCAGCAGGACCTATCTCTGAGGAGTCAATCCCTTGCCAATCCACGCTCGGGCATTGGCCGGTTCAACTCACCCTTGTGCCACCGACGGCGCCTTTCCTGCAGGGAGCCGACCTGCTGCTGGTGGCGGACTGTGTTCCCTTTGCCTATGCCGGCTTTCACCAGCACTTTCTCAGACATCATACTCTGCTGGTGGCTTGCCCCAAGTTGGATGACTTCCAGGCACATCAAGAGAAACTAGCTCAGCTCCTGCGTCAGGCAGAAGTGAAGAGCCTTACTGTAGTGCATATGGAAGTACCCTGTTGTTCCGGGTTGGTACATATGGCAAAACAGGCGATACAACTGAGCGGCAAAAACATCCCTTTTGAAGAAGTGACCATTGGTATCAAGGGTGACGTAAAACCCGATAGTTCACAACAGAAGAAGGCTGTCTGATTGGTCGTTGATGATACAATGGATATGCCGGGAAACTGTATGTGTCATATCGGTACCATCGAGTCTGCCAAGAAGCAAATGAAGCTGATAGGAGGCTGATTATGAATCTCAAGGCTCTCTACAATCTCAGCTACGGTCTATACGTTGTAAGTTCCAGAAAAGGGGACAAATTCAACGGACAAATCGCCAATACGGTTGTCCAGGTCACCTCTGAGCCGCCGACCATTTCCGTGTGTATCAACAAGCAGAACCTGACACACGAGTTTATTACCGAGAGCAAAGTCCTTACCGCTTCCATGCTATCCCAGGATACACCACTCTCTTTCATCGGTCACTTTGGCTTCAAATCGGGCCGGGAAATAGACAAATTCAAAGATGTCAATTACAAACTAGGTGAGACCAAGGCTCCCATAGTGCTTGACCACAGCTTAGCTTATCTAGAGGCCAAGGTAATCAATCAGGTAGATGTCGGGACTCACACTATATTCATCGGGGAGCTTGTGGGAGCAGATGTTCTCAGAGAAGGCCAACCCATGACCTATGCCTACTATCACGAGGTCAAAAGGGGCACGACTCCCAAGACAGCCCCTAGCTATATCGAAGAGAGAAAGGAGGTGGCATCCAAAATGCCGAAATACAGATGCACTGTTTGCGGGTATATCTATGACCCTGAGCTGGGCGACCCAGACGGCGACATTAAGCCGGGAACGCCTTTCGAGGAAATACCAGATACCTGGGTATGCCCTGTCTGCGGAGCAAGCAAGGACCAGTTTGAGAAAGAGGAGGAATAGATAAGGAAGTGCCATGATAGAGAACCTGAGCCAAGAACAATTAGCGGGAATACTGGAGAGAATACCGGTGGAAGTTTCTTTCGTCGATGAGAATGATTCAGTTAGATTCTGGAATAAGCACGAGACGAGAATTTTCAAACGGCCGGTCGCTGTAGTCGGAAAAGCAGTTCAGAACTGCCATCCGAAGCAAAGTGTGGACAAGGTGAATCAGATACTGTCCGATTTCAAGGCCGGCAAGAAAGATTCAGCCGAATTCTGGATAGATCTGAAGGGGAGGAAGATATATATAAGATACTTGGCCGTGCGCAATAAAGCTGGCAAGTATTTGGGCACATTGGAGGCCACACAAGATATCACAGAGATAAAGAAGATTGAAGGAGAAAAAAGACTTCTGGATGATTGAAGGGGGAGAGTAGATGAAAGCAAGGCAAATAAGACCAAATATCTACTGGGTAGGCGCTATTGACTGGGACAGACGTCTCTTCGACGGTCTGGTGCCCCTTCCCGATGGTACAAGCTATAACGCTTACCTGGTGCAGGGCAGCCAGAAAGTTGCTTTGATAGATACCGTGGACCCCTCCATGACGAGAGTCCTCATGAACTATCTTGAGAGTGTTCCAACTATCGACTATGTCATTGCCAACCACGCCGAGCAAGACCA
>CAZLCQ010000156.1:0-2478 GCA_964557995.1 uncultured Dehalococcoidales bacterium | reverse complement strand
TGGGAAAGCGCTACTGGTTTCGGAACCATTAACTGTAATTGCCACCTGAGCCATACTAATTCTCCTTTCCTTTCATTTTTTTGCCTTAATTATGGTTAGCAGAAGACTGGCCAGATTATTCTCTAGATGCCTCTTCACAACTAATGTTATCCTTCGATTGGCTATGCGTCGTATTCTAAAGGTAACAGTCGGATTAGCGTGGGCATAGGCATATGATTTGCAGAATAGACTAATCGCCTCTGGCTCAAACTCTTTTGTGATGCCCCTTGGTGGTCGGACAGCGCGCCTGCAGTCTTGATAGGCGTATGATAAAATACCAGGCGATTAGACATCATAGATAACGGCTCGGCATTATACCCTAGAGGGGTAAGGTATGTCAAATCAAATCCCAATTTCTTGGAGGATATCATGGCTGACGAGGCGATCTCTAAGGAAGTATTATTGAAGCGATTGCGAAGGGCTGAGGGACAAATTCGCGGAATCCAGAAGATGATTGAGAGCCAACGTGATTGTGAAAGCGTTGTTACTCAGTTAGCGGCGGTACGATCCGCTATTGAGGGGGTTGGTGGCCTCATACTGAAAAATTACATGAAGATTTGCTTCAAAGATGAAAAGGCACCTGAGTGTGTCGATGTTGAGTCTTTAGCCCGGGCTATCGCTATTTGGGGCAACGTGCATCTACACGACACCGATTGACTTGAGGCAGCGGCGGAAGATGCTTCTCAATCTATTGCCTGTCATATCTGTGTCACCGAGAAGATAGAGAACCTGCTTATCCCTGCCTCCCTATCTTCCTATAAGCTGAAGCAGGTTCATCGGCTAGGACTTGCTGTGGCAAGGCAGAGCTGTGTAACAAGCCATCATGCTTTATCGGAGATATTTGGTTAAGGAAGCCGCAGACAATAGAGTGGGATTCTAAACTGGATTGGCGTTAGTAATGGTATAACTAGTGCCCATTTCAGACGACAAGTTGACTACTAAGTCGATCATCGGAGCAGTTGTGGCTCCTATTAAGCTGGCTTGGCCCGAGCTGTCTTATCCTCTCTGTGAAACTATTGACAGTCTCAGCCACCTTGGGACCCTCAGATGCTGAGATCCATTCCAGTCTAACTCTATCAGGTTCGATTCCCATCGCTTCAAGGAACGGCTTCATACCTGTAATTCTTCTCATGGCATTTAAGTTGCCCTTTACATAGTGACAATCTCCAGGATGGCAGCCGGAGACTAGAACACCATCAGCACCGGCAGTAATTGCCTTGAGTATTAGAATCTCATTTACTCTACCGGAGCACATCACCCTTATTACCCTTACGTTCGGTGCATATTTCGCTCTTGAGGTGCCGGCCAGGTCAGCACCTCGGTAAGAGCACCAGTTGCAGAGAAAGCCAACGATCTTAGGCTCGAAACTCAGATTAATACCCCCTCAATTTCTGCTGCAATCTCCTCTGTGGTGAACTGTTTATGGGTAATCGCTCCGCTAGGACAAGCGGCGGCACACGTGCCACAACCCTTGCACAGAGCCTCGTTAACTCGGGATATCTTCTCATCCTCGATGTAAGAAATAGCACTGTAAGGGCAGAGAAGATTACAGATCCGGCAGCCGGAGCACTTCTCTTCGTCAATAACAGCGGTAGCTGCCTCAAGCTCTACCCTCCCCTTGCTAATCAAGGCTAAAACCCGTGCGGCAGCCGCTGACGCCTGGGCTACGGTATCAGGTATGTCCTTAGGACCCTGGCAGCAGCCAGCGACAAAAACACCATCGGTCATGGTTGCCACCGGGTCAAGTTTAGGATGTCTCTCCAAGAAGAAGCCATCGGCACTCTTAGTAATACCGACCAGCTTCGCCACTTCCGCAGCATCTCCCCTCGGCTCCAAGGCCGTAGCCAAGACTACCATATCCACGGGAACACGGAGCATAGCTCCCAGTAGAGTATCCTCAACAACGACAATCAGTTTCCCTTTCTCCTCCTCAGCCATGGCTTCATCAGTGACTTTTGCTACTTTTCCCCGAATGAAATTGGCCCCCTCATTCGAAATGCGGTCATAAAACTCTTCGTAACCCTTGCCGAAACAGCGCATATCTATATACATCTGATAGACTTCAGCACCCGTTCTTTCCTTTACAAGATGGGAGTACTTCAGCGCGTACATGCAACACACTCGGGAACAATATTCGTGGTAGTTCTCATCACGACTACCTACACAATGGATAATAGCTACGCTCTTTGGCTCCGAACCATCTTTGAGGACAATCTTGCCACTGGTGGGTCCCACAGCATTACATATCCTTTCGAATTCGAGCCCGGTGTAGACATTATCAAGCCTCCCATAACCATACTGGGTTATAGGAGTGGGGTCAAAGGCATCGTAACCGGTAGCAATGATGATATTGCCTACTTCCACCTCAACGATTTGGTCAACCTGCTCAAAATCAATGGCGCCTAATTCGCAGAACTTCTCACAGGCTCGACATTTTCC
>CAZLCQ010000155.1:0-2481 GCA_964557995.1 uncultured Dehalococcoidales bacterium | reverse complement strand
ACCGGTACCTTAGATACCTGGTATGAGCCTCTGCGCTTCACATAATTCTTCTCTCACAGGCTTGGGTAATGTTTCCAGTTGTTCTACTGTCACCACATGTGCTTATACCACAATTCGCTATGAACTCTCAACCTGCCCCACTCGGTCACGGCTTTTACCCAACATATAGTGGATCATTCGGAGGGCTTTGGACTAACGATGCCTTGCCACTGTACGTAACAAAATGAGATTGACACTTGGATGGTCAAGGGTCAGTATCTGCTTGGTTTTTCAGGCAAAACAATGAAAGGAGGCAGACATGACCCTTGACAGACAACCGTGTCAAAACTACAGATTACTTGAACCATGTGAATGTGTCGATCTCTGTGATCTCGGTGAAGTTCCCTTCTTCTATAACGCCATTGAGCCCGAGATTCAACCTAAACCGTGTCCTGTCCAAAGCCCGGATGTTCACACGGCATACCACGAATTGCGCCAGCGAGCGCTTGAGCGTTTGCTGAACAAGCTCTCCGGCAAGCAGCTTTTGGGCAGCCACCATGCTGAACGGTATTTGCGGGATCAGTATCGGAGAGGTTGCCGGCCCAATACCATGCGAAGTAGCTGGACGGCGATTGAGCTTTTTCTGTCTTTTATCACAGCAGCTGACAAGCCCCACCTTGAACAAGTCACCAGAGAAGACCTTTACGCCTTTATTGAGCACGAGCAAGATCGTGGTCTAAAACCACTTACAGTGCACACTAGGCTGCGGGCGGTAAAGGCCTTTTTGCGGTTTCTGATTGATGAGGAGATTGTTGATCACCGTGTACTGTCGAGGAGGATTGCGATCAAGATTCCCGAGGCCCTGCCCAGGGCCATAGACCCGGATGATGTGAAGCGACTGCTCGGCGTTATCAAAGACGTTCGCAACCGGGCGATGATCCTGGTGCTGTTAAGAACCGGGATGAGAATCGGGGAGTTGTTGGACACCAAAGTTCGAGACGTCAGTTTGAAAGAGCGAAGGATCGAAATCTATGAGGCCCAGAAGAACCGTGTAGGCAGGGTGGTCTACTTGAGTGATGATGCGCACAGTGCTTTAGCGAAGTGGTTTAAGAAGCGAGATCCTGAAAAGACCTTTGTCTTTTACGCCCAGGGCCGAGACACCATGACCTATCAAGGTGCTCGTGCCATGTTTATGAAGTATCTCGTAAAGGCTGATCTGGCCAGCAACGGATATACTTTGCATTGCCTTCGACACACCTGTGCAAGCGAGCTATTGAATGCTGGAATGCGTCTGGAATGTCTTCAGCAATTGCTCGGCCACAGCAGTATAGAGATGACTCGTCGCTACGCCCGGCTTACAGACAAAACGCGGGAAGAGGAATACTTCAGGGCTATGTCTATCATAGAAAGGGGGGAGATCGATGGCCATTATCAACTCAATAGTCAACTACAGACAGTATTTGAAAAGAAGGAATTGCTCAAATCACACCGTGAAGAACTACATGAACACTCTTAGGCATTTTGTCCTGTGGCTGGATGTGCCTGTAGAAGAAGTTAGTCACAAGAAGATTCAGGCTTATATCGATCGACTTCGCAACAAGAGATTAGCGCCAAAAACGATCAACTGTCATCTGGACAGCATCCGTGGGTTCTATGACTACCTGCGCTATGAGGAGGAAATCCCCATCACCAACCCCGTCAAAAGAGGCTATGCCCAGCGACTATCAAGGCCTCTTCCCAGATATCTGAGGAATGAGGAGGTTGTCATATTGCTAAACGCTATCGGCAACAGGCGGGACCAGGCCATGTTCCGGCTCATGCTGCGATCCGGCTTGCGGGTTGAAGAGACAGCCAATCTCAGCCTCAGGGCCATCGATGCAAAGCGCAGGCGCATCGTGGTAGAAAACGGCAAGGGAGCCAAAGACAGGGTGGTCTACATTAGCGATGATGCTCTAAGGACCCTTGGGCAATATGTGAAGGTGAGGCCCCCATCAAGATCAGCAAAGGTGTTCCTGGTTCAAAAGGGTCCTCACACAGGAAAGCCTATCTCGGTGCGGGGGATCCAGAAACGCATAGAATACTACGCGAAGAAGACAGGCCTGAAGGTCTCCTGCCATCATCTCCGACATACGATGGCTACCCAATTGCTCAATGCAGAAGCCGATCTTGTCACCATCCAGGATCTGTTGGGACATACCCGGATCAAGACCACCCAACGCTATTGCAAGGTGTCAAACTTGAAAGTAGAGAGAGATTACTTCAAGGCCATGGAACAGGTGATGAAAAGAACGGCTGCACACTATTGATAACATGCTGCCATGGGAGGGACGGGGGTGTAGCCGGAGGCCCTCCCATGGCTCTCACAGCCCCGGAAAGGAGGTGGTAAGGTTGGCTTTCCCGAAAACCAGGCCTTGACAAGGCCCCTATTGTTTGATAAAGATAACAGTACCTAAGTAACTGAACTCGCCAGAAAAACCAGCCTTTGTTACGTATAGCTTGCCA
>CAZLCQ010000154.1:0-2492 GCA_964557995.1 uncultured Dehalococcoidales bacterium | reverse complement strand
AGCCCCGAAGCAGTCTCATCTCCCCTAGAGTAAACAATGACAACGGAGACAGACTCGGTTACAATGAACAGGGTCAACGCTGAGCAGGCCGGACTTCTGCATCACCAGTTCCCTTGTCTGGCCACTATGGCTAAGGAACAGGGAATTTGAAGACACGCTCATGCACCTTGCCGGGAACATGCTCAAGCAGACGATCCAGCAGTCTATCAAAGATGCCGGACTGGATAGATACTCAGCGAGAGAGTCGAATGGCTGTAACCAATGCTTCAGCAGGACGCGGAACACTCCAACACAATAAATAGATTATGAATCGCTCGAAGTTCAATCGCCGGGTTGCCGGGTATATCGCCCTGGGAGTGATGGTTCTGGTCACCAGCTTGTGGGCGTTCTGGGGCGTTAGAGCAATGTCCTACCAGGGCTGGTGGGACGCATGGTATTTTCGGCTGCCCTACTTAGCGCCGGCTGTTGTGGGTCTGGGGCTGACATTGATAATGATTGCACGGCCCCGCGCCGGGGGCTGGTTGACCATCGTCATCGGTGGAGCCTTCACTGCCTGGTGGTGCTACACGTTGGTCACTGCCGGCCTTGGCCTGAGTCAGATACTGAGCATACTGCCTTTCAGTGGCCTTCTGGTGGTCGCCGGAGTGCTGTCTGTTGTCGACGGGCACTACCGACAGCGGTTGCGCTCTGAAGAAGGCAGTGTGCCAACAAAGGAGCGGCTCCCCCGCAAATTGCGCTACGTATTAGCCATCGCACTTCCGTTACTGGTGGCTATTATCGCTTCAATCTTGATTCCGCTCACTCTATTTCCTCAGACTGGTAATCAGCAGGATGGGACAGGACCTATCCGTGATGGCGACCAGTTCAGGAATTTGTGTGTCCAATTTGTGCGCACAGTAGCCGAGGATCACCTTGGTGGGCAGTCCACGCAATACCCTACGGAGCTGGAAATCAGGGGTAATTGGGAACTCGATATAACCATGTACCACCAGGGAGGAATAGTAGGGGTTTGCAGCAGTAAAGGGGACAACGAAACGTTGTCCTCAACACTGGAAGAAGCAACGGTCAGCGCGCTAGAAGAAGCACAGCAAGAGCTGAGCGAGGAAGATTTCGAAGACGTAAGATTTCTGGTTACTCTTTATTATCAACCTACCTTCTTTACCCAGGTTGATAACTTGTTTCAGCTTATCCCTCACTTCGAGTACGACTACAGCCGTTCATTTTGCCTCGATGCCCGTTCGTTCTCCTTCATTGAATATGAGGGAGAAGGGAAGGAACTTATGGAGGGCCTGGTGATAATACGCAGCCTGGATAAGCAACTAATGCTCCAGGAAATTGAGCAGGGAAAAGAATTCCTGTTCAGGGCAATGGATGAAGACGAACACGGGTTTTACAAGAGGTACTACACCGAGAGGGACTACTTTGGGAGCCGGCTCCACACTGTATACTCGGCTTCAATTATATATACGCTCTTGAAGATCTATGATTTCGACCAGGATGAGCGGATACTGGAAGGCATACCGGAGTGGGGAGATTTCCTGCTTTCGATGCAAAGCGAAGACGAAGAAACGTATGGTGCATTCCATTATTCGTACTACCCCTCAAGCGGGACAAAAGAGGAGAGCTTTCCCGTTGGGACTACGGCACTGAGCATATTCACGTTGTTAGATTTGTATGAGCGCACCGGCGACTCCAGGTATTTGGAATCGGCAAGACTGGGTGGTGACTGGCTAACTACCATGCAGAGACCTGACGGAGTTATGTACGCACATAAGAACCAATCGGGTGATCAATGGGTTTATGGTGACCGGGAATCGCTTCTTTACAATGGTCAAGTTCTCTCCGCACTTTCCCGGCTCTACATAACTACCGGAGAAACAAGATACTATGACACTGCAGAAAGGATCGCCCAGCACTTCTCGGCAAGAGTTGAGAAGGAAGGGTGTTTTCTGGGGGACGACTACCGCTGGCCAAACCCGATCTCAAGTGCCTGGGTAGCGATGGCTTTGCTTGATTTCTACAAAATAGACAAGGAGGATTACTACAAAGACATCATTCTCAAATGCAGCGGCGAACTCCTGGAGAAACAGAGGAAGAACCTAAGTAATCCCCTCTACAGTGGAAGCTGGTACCGGGCGTATTCCACCAGCGGAAACGGCTGGCTGGCTGAAGTGATGATGACAATGTACAGGTTCTGCCAGGAACAGAATGTGGACGGCTGCGATAGATACAAAGAGGCGATAATAAGAGTAATACGGTGGATTATTCAAAACACCTATTCAGAGGAGAATACCTTCTTCCTCAAAGAGCCCGAAAAAGCAATAGGTGGCATCTTTTGGAACTATGAAGATAGAGACGTTAGAACCGATTCATTGTGTCATGCCCTGAATGCGTATGCCGGGATGATGGACGATTGGGAAGACGGAACCCTACTTTCGCTTCCAGAGCAGCCGATCGGCTTAATCCTGAGCCGATTAAGAGGATGATCCATC
>CAZLCQ010000153.1:0-2501 GCA_964557995.1 uncultured Dehalococcoidales bacterium | reverse complement strand
TCCATCTGGATGAAGGTCCCTGTTCTCTGGCCTGGGTCATCCAGGATAATCCCTGACTCCAGCATCCGCTTTTTGGCCTTGGCAGGGAGCTTCTCAGGATCAGGCTGGTAAGGCTGATCTTCAGCGGAACTGACATAGATGCCTAAATCTATGTCCTCACCAAATGGCGCCGGTTTGGCTGCTGCCGCTTTGGCTTTATCTTTGTATGTCTGCGAAGGTCTCGTCTCAACCACTTGAGGTCCTCCTCCGCAGAAAGCATGCGATACATTCCTGGTAGCCTTTCTCTCTGATAGTGGCCAGAATCTCATGGGGATCTCCTGCGCACCCGATTGAACCACCACACATTACATAGCCTGTACGGGCATTAACGTAGTCCAGGATATGACCGGTGTGCGTAATAATGAGCCCCGTGCATCTTCGCTCGGGTATGGGGCATTCTTTTTCCAGCAAGCTATTCAACAGTTCGCCGATAAGGGCAATGTTTACCAGGTCAACGCCCGATTCAGGCTCATCTATCAATGTTAGTGTGGGTCTCTGCGCCAGTAGTTGCATCAACTCGGAACGTTTTGTCTCCCCTCCGGAGAATCCGTAGTTTATCTCCCTATCCAGAAAATCGGCCAGGTCGGCTTTCTCCGCGAGTTGACTGATGCTCTCTTTCTGTTCTCGCCCCCTGAGGCAAGCGGCCACCATGTCACGCGTTTTTACACCACGGACCACCGGCGGCCGTTGAAAAGACATGCCGATCCCTAGGCGGGCCCTCTCATCCAGCGGCAACATAGTTATGTCCTGGCCTTTGAAAATGATTCTGCCTTTGGTCACCCGATACTTGGGGAAACCCATGATTGTCATGAGCAGAGTAGTCTTTCCACTGCCGTTGGGACCGAAAAGGACATGTGTCTCGCCAAGCCCCATCTCCAAATTTATGCCGTGCAGAATCTCCCGCCCTTCGACCTCTACAGTTAACTGCTCGATGCCTAGGGCAACGTCTCGCACCACGTCATGCCATCCTTTGGTTTATTCAAGCTCCATCCAATGACCAGTGTTCTTTTTGAGTAAACCACCCGGCAGGGTCACTTAGATACTCATAGGAACCGACAAGAGTCAGATGGTGTCCCCTCTCTTCGCCTGCCAGAGTCTCATAGAAGCGCTTCTCCACGGCTAGGGTGGCTTCCTTGCTGCGAGTGTGGTATAGATTATAGGATCTAATCTCCATATCCATGGCTGTCTTGATGGCTTCAAGCTCAGACTCGGCTACTTTGAACTTGCTCCCCAGCGCTTTGGTGGCTTCGGAGAACAGGGATTTGAGTTTTTTCCCTTTCTCGGATGCCGGTACCACATCAGGCCAGTTCTTCCCTTTCTTGATGGCCTTATATGCCTCCTCGAATCTTCTGCGGTGTGTGTCCTCTTCGTTAGCTAGCTGATGGAACAGTTCCTTAGCTAGCCTGTTGCTGCTTTTTCGGCTTGCCTTCTGGTAGAACTCCTTGCCATCCAACTCCATCTGGACAGCAAGCTGCAGCACCTTTATCGTCCTGGCCTGTTCGTTTTCCATTTGCTCACTCCTCTTGAAATCTCACGAGCTGATTAATTCCATGTCCTCGCCACAACAGACTAGAGTGCCGCCGCCAGCCTTGGTCACCGTCACCTCATTGCCGCAGATATTGCAGCGGTATTTTTCGCCAACTTCTTTGACAGCCATTCTATCCTCCTTTATAACATATTTGCTCTCGGAGCCTAATACACTGCTACCGCCATGCCAGCCGGGCCGGCACCAATGACGAGCAGTTCATACATTTCACACTCTGATGGTCTAGAGTCCCAGTTTCTTTCTGATCTCTGGCTCATTGAACCCGACCATCACCTCGTTATCGAAGCAGATGGTAGGGACTGCCAGCGACTCGCACTTGTTCTTCATTTCTTCCCGGGCCGCTTTGTCCTCAACTATGTTGAACTCTTGATACTTGACGCCATTATCGTCTAGAAACTTCTTGGCAATGGTGCAATAAGGGCAAGTAGGGGTGGTGTAGATTCTGACCTCGCGTGCCATCTTTCCTCCTTACCTCTTATTTTAGCCAATGTGCCTGCTCCCCGCCAAAATCAATACAAAAAACTGCCCAAGGGGTACTCCGCAGCCACACTGAACGCCTACGTTAGGACCAATTCTGCTTGTATCTGGTATGCCATCGGCCCACCCACGTGACTTCCGACTATAAGGCGAGGTGAATAGATTGGTAGGTTTGGTCAATTCTACAGGAGAGACCGATTAATCGTCAAGCAAGGGCAGGTGGGAGCAAACGACTCGCCTTTGGTCCATATAGCAATGGTTAGACAGAAAGGGCAAACTCTCTCAAAGAGTTTGCCCTTTCCAGTTTAGAAGGTTTAGCTTTGAGTGCGGCGTCGCCTCAACACGAATAAGCTTGTGCCAGCTGCAATAGCAGCAAACAATGCAATCCAGGGCAGGAAGACACGCACCTTGCTTACCGGGTACGTCTCCCAACCTACAG
>CAZLCQ010000152.1:0-2511 GCA_964557995.1 uncultured Dehalococcoidales bacterium | reverse complement strand
GATGGAAGCTGTTTGTCGCGGGGCTAAGTCAAAAGGCGGCTTGACTGTAGGCATTCTGCCTGGACAAGATTCAAGCACAGCAAACCCCTGGGTAGATGTTCCCGTGGCCACTGGAATAGGTGAGGCCAGAAATGTGGTGGTGGTGAAGTCGGCCCAGGCGGTGATTGCCATCGGCGGAAGCTATGGAACACTAAGCGAAATTGCTTATGCTCTGAAGAATGGAATCCCGGTTGTTGGCTTGAATACATGGTCGCTGTCACGCAATGGGCGAGAGGATGATTCAATAATCAGAGTTCAGAGCGCAGTAGAGGCGGTGAACAAAGCAATCTCGTTGGCCAAGAGGCGCGAAAATCATGAGATTGCTTCGCTACGCTCGCAATGACTGGAACGGAAATGGGAACTATCAAAAGCGTAAGAGCCAGAGAGATTCTGGACTCCAGAGGCAATCCGACCGTAGAGGCGGAAGCAGTACTAGCTAACGGCGCAGTAGGCACTGCTGCTGTCCCCTCAGGCGCAAGCACCGGGAAACATGAGGCCGCGGAGCTACGGGATGGTGACAAAAGTAGATATGGGGGTCTCGGTGTTCTAAAAGCTGTAGAGCACGTTAATACTGAGATTGCCTCAGCAATGGCAGGCATGTCTGCCTTAGAGCAGGCGGCTATTGACCAGCGGCTAATTGAACTAGATGGCACTGCTAACAAAGCCCGACTGGGGGCCAATGCTATACTGGCGACATCTCTGGCCGTAGCCAAGGCCGCAGCTAATTTCCGCCAGGTTCCTCTATACTGTTATTTAGCAGAAACAAAAGCTGAACAGCTGCCTGTTCCCATGTTAAACATCCTCAATGGCGGTAAGCACGCCTCCAGCTCTGTTGATTTTCAGGAATTCATGATAGTGCCAGTGGGTGCCGCCAGTTTCCACAAAGCCATCCAAATGGGCAGTGAAGTATATCATTCCCTGCACAAAGTCCTTGAAGACAAGGGGTTAAGCACCAATGTGGGAGACGAAGGTGGCTTTGCTCCCCAGCTTCCCGCCAATAAACATGCGCTGGAACTGATACTGGCAGCCATTGACAGGGCCGGCTATAAAGCTGGTGAAGACTTATCCGTCGCTCTGGACCCGGCCGCCAGCACTTTCTATCAAGACGGCAAATATGTCCTCTCTAGAGAGGGTGTTACGCTGAGTTCCACGGAAATGATTGACTACTACGCTAAATTGGTCTCGGATTACCCTGTCATCAGCATCGAGGATGGCCTCGCCGAGGATGACTGGGCAAATTGGTCGTTGCTCACTGCTCGACTCGGAAAGAAGATTCAAACTGTCGGCGACGACCTCTATGCCACCAACATGAACCGTCTAGAAAAGGGCATTGCCCAGAAAGCCTCCAACTCAATCCTTATTAAGCTGAATCAGATAGGCACGCTCAGTGAAACCCTTGCTGTCATCAAGAGAGCTCAGCAGGCGGGCTGGACAACCATCATCAGTCACAGGTCCGGTGAGACGGAGGATACTACTATCGCCGATCTGGCAGTAGCCAGCAATTCTAAATTCATCAAATCTGGTGCCCCTTGCCGCAGCGAGAGACTGGCCAAATACAATCGCCTCCTCAGGATAGAGGAAGAATTGGGAAGGGCTGCACAATACCCGGGAAAAAGGGTATTATATGATCTAGAGAGATGAAACAATGCGGGTATTGAACGGCGTTCACCAAATAAAGAGTCCCGGGCCCGGAAGTGGATCATGGCCGACCAACGTTTATGTAGTTGAGGGCGGCGACGGCCATATCGTGGTCGACAGCGGCTGGGATAGCCAGGAATCTCTCTGGGCTCTTCAGGAGGGGCTGAAAGCGACATTGCTCAAACTACGGGACATAAAGAAGGTGGTTATCACGCACGTACACCCTGACCACTATGGATTGTCAGGCAAGATAAAACAAATTTGCGGCGCACAGGTGGCTATGCACAGGATCGATGCAGGCTTCATTTCTCCCAGGTACAAGGAGTTTGCCGAACTGGTTGAAAAGACTGAACAACTGCTTCGGCAGAACGGTGTTCCTCAGGAGGAACTACCCGACCTAAAAGAGGCTTCGTTATGGATGAATAAGTATGTTACCCCGTATTCGCCCGACATTACATTGGAGGACGGCGACACAATTTCCAACGATTCTTTTGAATTTGAAGTGTTGTGGACACCTGGGCACTCACCAGGTCATATCTGCCTCTATGAAAAAGAGAAGAAGTTCATTCTTACTGGTGACCATATCCTGTTTGAAACTACTCCACACGTCGGCTTCAATCCTCTTTCCGGTGACAATCCCCTGGGCGATTACGTCTCTTCCCTTGAGAAACTGGAGAACCTCAAGACCCACTTCGTACTCCCAGGACACGGGCCTGTGTTCAATGCGTTAGGGCTGAGAATAGCCAAGATACTTGAGCATCACGAAGAAAGGAAGAACGCCATAATGAAGTCCTTGCGCAACGGCCTGCAAACTGCCTACGCAATAGCTCAGGA
>CAZLCQ010000151.1:0-2517 GCA_964557995.1 uncultured Dehalococcoidales bacterium | reverse complement strand
GAAGATACGGCCCTAACAAGCTCATTTCAATTCCTCTGTTATGTCAAATTATTAATTGATTCCTGCTAACATTTTTTCTGATGGACTTCTCACCACCACAAAAGGCAAGGTGGTACCGAATGGCACCACCTAATCTGAATATCATACTGTAATGTTAGTATGTACTTGTTAGTTGTCTCAAGAGCAAAGCCTTTTGCTCTTATAATCTTACATTATACAAAAAGCCAGAATGTGTAGCGATACATATAGACACAGACCGGAGAACACCCGATATTAAGCCTGTGTTCATGTCCTCTAAAGCGTGGCCTGGCCTAGATTCACTGGAGAGTGATGCTTTAGAGAGATAACTCGCTAAATACTGCTCCCGTTGTCCGCTGCCGCAACTGCCCGCAGGCGGCATCAATGTCTGGACCCCGCTGAACCCGCTGCGTAACTTGGATGCCTGCACTGCTCAGGACTTCGCGGAAAGCGTGGATGCCTTTCGGCGACGGGTTGTGGAAGCCGAGTCCATGGATGGAGTTGTACGGAATCAAGTTCACATGACAGTTCAGCCCGTGTAGCAAACTCGTCAATTCACGCGCTTCTGCGATTCTATCGTTGACTCCACCAAGCAAGCAATATTCGAATGTCACCCGGCGGCCGGTTTGCTGCACGTACTCGTGGCAGGCATCTATAATCTCAGCGACACTCCACTTGACCATGTTGGGGATGAGCTGCCAGCGTAGGTCATCTGTGGGGGCGTGGAGAGACACGGCCAAGGTGATTTGCGATTTTTCTTGTGCCAACCTACGGATACCAGGAACAAAGCCGACTGTACTCAGTGTCAGATGCCTCATGGCAATATCCAATTCTCTGTTCAGCAACTGTATCGCCTTCACAGTCGCTGCATAGTTAAGTAGCGGCTCTCCCATGCCCATGAAGGTGATATGGTCAATACGGCAGCTACACTTATCAATTTGCGATGAGTAATTTTGCGCTTCTTCCTGCACTGCTAGTGCCTGACCCACAATTTCTCCCGCCGTGAGGTTACGAGTATAGCCACTCAGTCCAGTGGCGCAAAAGACGCAGCCCACGGGGCAGCCTACCTGTGTAGACAGACAACAACTGAAACGGTCTGCGTAGGGCAGGCCTACGGTTTCCACTCTCGCACCGTCACACATCGCCACCAACAGCTTGGCTGTTCCGTCCCGGCTGTGCTGCACAGTGACTACTTGGGAGCGACCGACCTCATATTTCTTCTTCAGTTGCACGCACAGTGTATCGGGCAGATTGGTCATCTCTTCGAACGTGCGTGCCCCACGCCCGTAGACCCACTCTGCTAGTTGGTTGCCTCGATATGCTGGTTCGCCCTCTTCCTGTACCAGCGCACGCAGTTCTTCTGTGTTCAATCCTAGGAGTGCAACTAGCATGGCCTACCTATAACCCTACACATTGTCTTCAAGTAATTATCTCAAAGGACGCGGAGGTAAACAAGCATACTGAAGGCGTCATGCCCTAGATGGTATGGAAGATAAGCAAAGATAAGGAGTGCAGGTAATCGATGCAAGTTAACAAAAAGCCGAATTGTGTGGTCACAATCACAATATAAAGCGGAGCACTGAACCGGGTACGCAGCTACTTGGGAATTGCTTTGTGGCACTGCTATTCAACATAAACTTTCACCGTATCTCCATCACTGTTTACCATATCCACTTCAAGTTCACTCAAAGCTTCAATAAGTTCGTCCATGTCTTCTGGTTTCAGATTACGCATGTCGAAATCTATGCCTTTCTCACGCAGAGCCCCGGTAACTTTGTCTCTGGCCTCGGGTGGTAGCAAAGAAGTGAACTTCATGCCGGCGCGTATGAGTGTCATGGGTACACGCACGTTGACACGATCGCCCTTATCACTATCCTCATGTTCAGAGTCAGACAAAATGCAGACGCGCAGGTATTTGGACTTCATTCTTGCTGCTGTCCCTGACTTTGCGGTGCCTTCAGATGTGCTCCCTTCAGTTTCCAGCGCACTGAGGAGTCGATAAGCTTCATCAGTGCTTATTTTGTTTTCGGCAAGCATGTCTAAGATTTTCTTCTTGTTCTCATTCATTTTAGTATCCTCCTTTAACGTTTATACGGCAGAAATATATACACAATCATGGTCACTCTGAGCATCGACCTTTATGCCACGCATTGAGCAGAGTATCTCGAAAGCAGCCCCGAAAATGTGCAGCGCCCTTTTCCGCCAGCCGGTCGGCCAGAAAATGGGGATTGCGATTAATATCAGTGGTACCAGGATAATAAATACTGCCAGGACCAGCGGCAGCAGTAAGAAGATAGGTAACCACAAGCCAAATCCCCTTCTCTCGCCTCGAATTCTCACATACAACAACATAGGTGGACGCTTCATTTCGCTAATCTCCTTATTGCTTCCTCGGCGGAGATTTTACCGCTTTCGAGCTCATCAATCACTTCCTCCGAAGCGGTAATCTTGACGATCTCGACGAACTCAAATTGCCCGGCGATGCGGTTAAGCCTGTTT
>CAZLCQ010000150.1:1371-2546 GCA_964557995.1 uncultured Dehalococcoidales bacterium | reverse complement strand
CCTCGCCGATAGGGATGCGCTGGTCTTTGCGGCGCAATGCCTGGATTTGATGAAGAATATTTTCAGCGGTCTTTTCCCCTAGGCGGAACAGCTTAGCCACCCGCCCATCGTCGATGGCGCGCTCCAGTTCGTCCACCGAGCTTATCCCTAATTCGCTGGAAAGCTTGTTGGCCGTCCTGGGGCCAATCCCGGGTATATCCAGGAGATTGGTTATGCCCTGCGGAAACTCCGCCTTCAGATTTTCGTAGTAACCCAGCTTGCCGGTCGCTATCAGTTCGGTGGCCTTCTTAGCTATTGCCTCACCCACGCCGGGAATACTCTGCAAATCCTCCCCATCCTCAGTCATAGCCTCTAGTTCTCTGGGATGATAATCGATAGCCCGGGCTGCCTTCTGATAGGCGCGAATCTTAAAGACATTCTCCCCTTTAAGCTCCAGAAGGTCAGCGATATCCTGAAATACCTTGGCCACGTCGCTGTTCTTCACGACTGTGCTCGCCTCTTCCCCTAATTTATTGTACGCTTGTTTCCCAAGCCGGAGATGTGAACCACTCCAGGTCATTGCATCGAGCAAAAAACGACCATCCGGTTTATTGTGCTCCCGCAGGATGACAACACAAGAGCCGACCGTGGTTGGCACGGTCGGCTCTTAGCGTGGTGCGTATCATGTCGTGTGGTGGGTTGGTGGCTCACCTTTGTACCGGTGGATGAGCTTCTTGGTATCACCCGGCACTCTACATCAACCTAGTTCTGCCTTATATCTCCAGTAGTTTCAACCACCCAAACTATGGGATCAATCAGGAGCTCCCTGACCAGGGTTCTGACAAGGCTCTGTTCTGACATGAGTCCTGCGATAGGAGGGCTGATCTGGTAGTAGAGGTCAACAAGTCGAGAGCCAACGGTGCTTTCCAGCAACACGTCGTCCCGGAACTCGCGCAACACATCCAGTGGTTTGCCGGTGGAAGTTCCGTAGGCTGCGGTGGCGATGAAGCACATTCCGGCGGACGGTGTTGGTTCGGGCTCAGGCTCAGACTCCTCCGACTTGACCTGGAAATTGGCTGTGATTTCGCAGTCTCTGTCGGGGGTGATGGTGATAGTGGTTGTGGCGGCATCGACATCCGCGATGGTACTCACGTCGCCAGTCCAGTTGACGAACTCCCAGCTATCGCTCTTTGGCA
>CAZLCQ010000150.1:0-1271 GCA_964557995.1 uncultured Dehalococcoidales bacterium | reverse complement strand
CCTCCGCTGTAAACGTAGCGATGAACTACGGTCGAGTCTCGGCTAGTTGGTCCCCATGCAGTTTCCACCGGCTCGCCGGTTATGCCATCGATCCCACACCAGTAAGCGATAGTCTGATCGACAGAATAAGTCACATTGCCCCCCGACCCCCCATAGCCATAGTAAGAAAGGATCGGATCGGCTGTGCCATGCATCTCTATCACGGTTATTGGAGTGGCAGTGAGATTCCCAAAACCCAATGGCATCGGTGCACAGACCGGTGCGATGGCTGCAAACGTGCCCGTCAGGTCAAAGGCCAGTAAGTATGAAAACAGGGCGCCGTCGGACATACCGGTACTGTAGATCCGGCCTGCATCAATATTGTAATTAGTTTCAAACCAGTTAACCATGTCCGAGGCAAATCCCACATCATCGATACCGGCGTAATATTGCAGTGACCCTGCACCCAGGTTCCACTGGATTTCTGCGCCCGGGAGTGGCGGCAACTGTGCTTCGGGGTAATCCTCCGGGTCTAATACTGTGGCATAAGGAAACACGGCAATAAACCCTTCTTGTTCGGCAAGTTCATCAAACCTTGTTAGATCTCTCTGATCATCTCCGTTGCTGCCCAAGCCGTGAAACGAAAACAATAGAGGGACCGCTTCTGACCCGTCGTAACTGGACGGAATATAGTATTCATAAGTACGATTATACGTGATGTCATTTCCACCGAGTTCCACCATCCAACCCGTGTGGAGCCCGGGTGAGACGTCAGGTGAGGACTCTTGGGCCATAACAACAGGGTTCCCCATTGGCGACACCATCGCCACAATCGCCAAAAGAGCAACAATGAAATGTTTCTTTGAAGCCATTTTTCCTCCTCCCTTTTGAATTCTTCTTACATAAAAGACCTGATAAAACTCACAGAACCATGTTTACCCAATAACGCTCACCTCCTTTGTAGCACGCATCTACTGAGTGCCAACAACTAGTGCCTAAAGAGTCATGCGCACAGCTTCTCAGAAGGCTTCACATCACGGTGCTCTACAGATTGCTGCAGATGGTAATGCTTCATTACAAGAAGCATGTCAGGAGATTCTTCCTTAGTTATATAGTCTTAAAGTAAGAATTATGGCAGATTTTTGCTTTGAATGCCAACTGCCAAATCTGCATGGTTGATGCTTTGGCAAATTGTCCCGATGGTGCAGTTCTGCGTTCTGCCTAGAACGGCAAGGGGGGGAAGTAAGGGAGTACGCTGCCAGGAAACAGGAGAAGGAGGATACCGATAATTG
>CAZLCQ010000149.1:0-2595 GCA_964557995.1 uncultured Dehalococcoidales bacterium | reverse complement strand
GCGTAGGGTCGCTGTGGGGCATTCTCTGCTTTGGCTATGGCTTGATCGGGGGCTGCGGGCCTTTGCTCTGGGCCATGCTTCGGGAGTCAACGGGTCACTACAATACGGCGGCATTAATGTCCGCCGTATGTTATGCGATAGGTGTGGTGGTGCTTTTGTTTGTGCGCCCCATGAGGACTGAAGGGAGTTCTTAGGACCATGCAAGGCTCCTCTGGCAAGCTCAACAGGACTGATAAGCAAGCACATGACTACCCGGCGTCTATCCCCTTTGATGGACGGCTATACCAGGACATCGACGGGAGCATCGCCCAGGCGGGGATGCCGGCAAAACAGGGAAGCCGAAGCGATTCTTGAGCTTCTTGTGTCAGAGTCTATGATCGGAAGAGCGCCAATGCGATGCCCAGAAAAACCAGAGCAGCTGCGAGGAAACCAAAGCTCACGCGGCGTCTGACTTTCTGACGCTCGTCGCTGACAAAAAAGCTTGTGCCAAATACGATAAGGAACAGGCCAAGCATGATCGAAGATGCAGCCCAAACTCCGAAACCTCCCCGTACATCCATAGCACCGACGAAGAGAAAGACAAGGCCCACTCCAATACTAACCCTGCCGTAAGTCTTGGACACAGAGCGGAATTTAGCACTCCGAAAACCGGGCGTCAATCGGAAGGGTAACGTAATCAGCATGTGAGCAAGACCGAACGGCATCCCCGCCGGCAACTAGCGACCTGTTGTCTCGCTCCTGATCCAGGCCATTGATAAGTGAGATGAAATCGGTCAATGGCGCCAGGATAATTGGGAGGACGTCAGTTCTCGATTCTGGTGCTACACAAAGTAGCGTCAAGTTATGTTTGTACACCATACCTGCCGGCAATCTTAAGCTGAAACGGATAGGTGTCACGTTGCTCACGCAATCTTAGTGGAAGGTCAGACCACAATCAACGACGATGAGTTGCCCTGTGATATTCCTGCTTTCCTCGCTTGCCAGGAAAACCGCTGTACCTACCAGATCTTCAGGATATGTTGCCCGCTTGAGACTCCTCATCGGCATCTGTACGTCCTCAATGGATGCATGGCTCACCGTCTTCTGGGCCACCTTGTCCCCACCGTCTGAATGCGTGAACCCGGGCGCAATGGCATTCACATTTATGTTAAAAGCTCCCAACTCGCGCGCCATGCAACGCGTGAACGCCATGACCGCCCCCTTGGAAGCAACATAATGGGGTAATCCCGTCATCCCTTCAAATATGGTGGCCGAGGCCACGTTTACTATCTTGCCGCCTTTATCTTTCATGTAAGGGAAAACCGCTTTAGTACAGCGGAAAGGCCCTCCCGCATTAACATCCATGACGCGTCTCCACTCTTGATCGCCTATTTCCATAAAGGATCCCGTAACAAGGTCTCCAAATACCGCGGCATTGTTGACCAGGATATCGATTGACCCGAATCGATCGGCAGCGGTCCTGGCCAAACGATCACATTGATCCTGCCTTGTAACGTCCGTCTTAACGAAAATTGCCTCACCGCCTGACTTCTCAATAGCTTCGACAACCCCCTTCCCATCCAGAATGTCCGCAATGACGATCCTGACCCCTTCCTTTGCAAAACCAGCAGCAAATGCTGCTCCAATTCCTTGAGCTGCACCTGTGATAATGGCGACTTTGTCTTTCAATCTCATGTCTGATTACCTTTCCGTCAATGAAACACAGAGTTGTAGCTGCGCCTCAAATGATATGAGAAAACTGAATGCTAATCAAGTAATGATATTGATGGCGATGTGGAGCTTGACTACCGGCACTCAGGCACTTGAAGCGATACCTCAGAACAGCGATTTGTGACAGTTTAGCTGCATGGTATGTCTTGAACACGGCAAGCCATTGATGGTTCCTTCACCAGTGATACAATAGTATTTCATGGCTCTTATGAAGGACAGGTTAGATCAAGGACGGTCGCCAGACAGCAATCTCGAAGATGGCCCGACCAGGAGAAAGGAGTGAATTGAAGGAAAACGCGTTTAGAAGATATCTCGAAGGGCGCAAACTAAGTGCGGCAGGAATAGAGTCCTCAGTAGCGGCGGTGAAGGAATTCGAGAAGTATCTGAGGAAGAGGAAGACTACGCTCGAATCCGCCGGTCTGGACGTTCTCAGGGACTATATCTCCCTGCTCATAGAGGAAGACAAGAACTCGGAGGACACACTGGTCGCCATCGCCCGTTACTGCTATCTGGCGAAGAAGAACGACCTGTACATCTACTTCACCGCGATTCTTGGTGCTTGGGACGTGTTGCCCGCAATCGGCGAAAGATTGGCCACGATCGCCGGAAAGGCCGCCCATCGGACGGTCTTTCATGATTTGGAGATGCCGCCTCTGGGTTCGCCACAGGACAGCTACCCGAAGCTGACCAAAACGGTTCTAGATAGAATGGAAGCCGAGTTGCCAGCCCAGACGTGCAGGGAGATCCTCACCTGGAACTACCACAACATCCCCATTGAGGCGTTCAAGGGCAGCAAGGAACGTTTTGAAAAGGCGGCCAGCATCGACGATTATCTCAAGGGCGAACATGAGAGGCTTATCAAGGAGCTGGAAGACTGCGTGAGAG
>CAZLCQ010000148.1:0-2650 GCA_964557995.1 uncultured Dehalococcoidales bacterium | reverse complement strand
TGGCTCAATTAGGCTCGATTATGGGCTCTGGCGGCATGGTGGTGCTGGACGATACCACCTGTATTGTGGAGATAGCCAGGTACTTCTTGAGCTTCACTCAATCTGAGTCCTGCGGGAAGTGTGTCCCTTGCCGCCTGGGAACCAGACAAATGCTGGAGATACTGACCAGAATCACTCAGGGCAAAGGGCGTGAAGAGGATATGGATACTCTGCTTACCATAGCCAAGACGGTCAAGGAATGCTCGCTCTGTGGGCTGGGGCAGACTTGTCCCAACCCCGTGCTCACCACCCTTGAGTACTTCAGAGATGAATATGAAACCCACATACAAGAGAAGAAATGCCCGGCCGCTGTGTGCGATGCCCTCATGATATCACCGTGTCAGCATACTTGCCCGGTGGGCATCAATGTTCCCAAATATGTGGCTCAAATTGCCGATGGTGAATATCTGGAAGCTGTCAACACCATCAGGGAGCGCAATCCCTTCCCCGCTATTTGCGGCCGCATCTGCCATCACCCCTGTGAGGGGAGGTGCCGCCGCGGGGAACTCGACGACTCCGTAGCTATCAGGGCGCTTAAGCGCTTTGCCGCCGACTGGTATTTTGACCACATTGGGGAATTACCTGAACCAGAACCCTTTCCCCAGACTCACAGCCAAAAAGTAGCAGTAGTAGGAGCGGGACCTACAGGGCTGGCCTGCGCCTACTTTCTGGCTCAGATGGGTTATCCTGTAACGGTCTTCGAAGCCCTCCCCATAGGCGGAGGTATGCTCTCGGTAGCTATACCTGACTTCCGCCTGCCGCGGGAGGTTATTGAAAAAGAGATAGATTATATCGCCAAGCGGGGAGTAGAGATAAACTACGACACGCCAATCAACGTAAATTTCACCATAGAAGATATCAAAGATAGTGGCTTTGAAGCTGTCTTTATTGCCGCTGGGGCTCAAAAGAGCCAGAACATTGGCATACCCGGAGAATTGGAGGACATCGAGGGCTTCTACTATGGTTTGAGATTTCTCAGAGATGTGAAGATTGGCAAGCCCGTTAAGATTGGACGCAAGGTAGCTGTTATCGGCGGTGGTAATGTAGCCCTTGACTCTTCTCGCACAGCTCTTCGTCTTGGTGCCGATGAAGTGAGCATCTTTTACCGTCGGTCGCGGGAAGAGATGCCGGTAACTGAGGTGGAATATGATGAGGCTCTGGCTGAAGGCGTCCAGGTTGATTTCCTCGTCAGCCCCACCCGCCTGGCAAGCGACGACTGGAAAGTGACCGGTTTGCAGTGTGTCCACATGAAGCTGGGTAAGCCTGATGCCGGTGGACGCCGCCGCCCAATTCCCGTTCCTGGTTCAGAGTTTTTTGCTCCGGCGGATACCGTTATTGCTGCTGTAGGGCAGGCTCCAGACCTGTCGTTTTTACCCCCGGATAGTGCTCTTGAGCGTACTCGGTGGGAAAGGCTGGCGGTTGATGAAAACAGATTAGCTACCAATGTTTCCGGGGTCTTCGCCGGCGGGGATTTTGTCTCCGGGCCGGGCATGGTTATAGAAGCTATTGCGGCTGGCCGGAGAGGGGCCATCGCCATAGACAAATATCTCCAGGGCGATACCTCACGGGTCGAGATGTATGACCTGAAGCCCAGCGTCATTGAAGAAGAAGTAAGTAGAGAGGAAGAAGAAAGCTGGGAACCACAATTCAGGCCAGAAACACCTCATCTCCCTCTCCAGGAGAGGAAAGGTAGCTTTAAAGAGATAGAACTGAGCCTTTCTGAGGAGAAGGCGAGACAGGAGGCTAAGCGTTGCTTAAGATGCGATTTGGAAAAGTAAAAATAAGCGTTTACCAGATGTCATTGCGAGGAGCGTTAGCGACGAAGCAATCTCGACGGTTGATGCTTAGATTGCTTCGCCTCGTTCGCAATGACTTAGAATTTCGAGTTTGTATTTTTGACGTGGGAGGTCAGGCATGAAATCTATTACTAAACAAAAGACTTTTGAGGAAATCGAACAGCAGTTGGACGGGTTTGACCGGGTGTATATTGCCGGTTGTGGCACATGCGCCACAATGACTAAAACTGGTGGGAGGGAAGAGGTCCTGGAAATGAGGGAACGTCTACAAGAACTGGGCAAACTAGTCACCGGCTGGACAGTTATCCCTACCGCCTGTGATGAGATGACCGAAGTAGCTGTTAAAGAAAATAATGGAGCCATTCAGAATGCCAAATGTATTTTGGTCATGGCCTGTGCTTTAGGAGTGCATAAGCTGAGTACCTATATTGACAAGCCGGTCATTCCGGCCCTGGATACTCTTTTCATAGGCGTCGAGGATAGTCCGGGCTGTTTTCAAGAGGTTTGTGCCCAGTGTGGTCAATGCGTCCTGGGAGAGACTGCCGGTATCTGTCCCCTGACGACATGTCACAAAGGTTTGGTGAACGGCCCATGTGGTGGCACCGACAATGGTAAGTGCGAGGTGGATAAGGAAAAGGATTGTGCCTGGACTCTCATATATCAGCGATTGGAAAAACAGGGCCGGCTTGATTTGATGCGCAAGTATCATTCCCCCAGAGATTACAACGCGGTCCTCAGGCCGCGAACAACCAGGATTACATGAAGGAGGAGCTATGGCACCGAGTTTTAGGGAAGTTCTCAAATCTGATAAATTT
>CAZLCQ010000147.1:0-2698 GCA_964557995.1 uncultured Dehalococcoidales bacterium | reverse complement strand
GGCATCCCAGGAAGCACGGGGTCTACCCCGTCTAGGGAGGAGGCGAATGTACCAGTCGATAGTAACTGAAACAAAAGGCAAAGCAGGCGTAATTACTTTATCTCGCGAAGAGCGGAGAAATGCCATATCCCCGACTATGATAACCGAACTTTTTGATGCCCTGAAGGAATATGACGATGCGCCAAATATACTCGCTATCGTGCTGACCGGAGCTGGTAGCAAAGCATTCTGTGCTGGCGCTGATTTTGGCGAAGCCATGAGTGCCACGGTAAGTTTACTAGACCGCCACGAGGAACAAAGGAAATTTGCTGAGCTCTTTAAGGTAATCAAGGGCTTACGGAAGCCGTTGCTGGGACGGATTAATGGTCATGCCCTGGGGGGCGGATTTGGACTAGCTTGTTCTTGTGACATTGCGGTCGCCGCTGAGGATTGCCGTTTTGGCACGCCGGAAATAAACGTTGGCCTGTTTCCCTATGTGATTATGGCAACCTTGCTGCGATGTACCTCAGCCCCGAAGAGGCTTATGGAGATGATGCTGACTGGCGAAAGACTTGACGCCATAGAGGCGCAACGGCTTGGCTTGGTAAACCATGTTGTGCCCAGAGAGCAATTGGATGCGAAGGTAGAGGAAATCGTAGAGAAGATAACCGGCAAAAGTCCGGCTATCTTGAGGCTGGGCAGGAGAGCCTTTTACACGATGCGTGACATGGAATATGAGAAGGCATTGGAGTATCTGTCATCAGTGCTGACCATTAATACGATGGCTGAGGATGTAGCCGAGGGCATTAGCGCTTTTCTGGAAAAGCGTGAACCACGGTGGAAAGGAAAATAGATAGAGGGAGGCACCATCATGGGATTAGCAGACAAAGTGGTGATAAGTGCTGCTCTGACCGGCGTAGCCGCCAACCGCGACCAGTGCAAATGGATTCCTTATACTCCTGAGGAAATTGCCGAAGAGGCACTCAGAGCCTACAATGCCGGAGCTGCAATAGTACATATTCACGGCAGGGAATATGACGGCACCCCATCCTGGAGATTAGAGATATTTCGCGAAGTAATGCAAGAAGTCAGGAAGAGGTGCCCCATCATAGTAAATTTCTCCACAGGGGCTGTCGGCGTGGACAGGGATACCAGAATAGGCCATATTCGAGAATTGAGACCGGAAATCGCAGCACTGAACATGGGAACAATGAACTATGCCAAGTATAGCCCGAAGCGTAAGAACTTTGTCTTCTCAGTAGTCTTTCAGAATCCCTTCGATGATATAATGTTCTTTCTGGACACCATGAACCAGAATGGGGTGAGGCCAGAATGTGAATGTTTTGACCTGGGGCATGTGGAGAGCATTTTCCCTCTGATGGACATGGGACTTCTCAAGAATTTTCAAGTCAGTCTTGTAATGGGAGTGGTTGGAGGCATGGGGGCCACAGCCAGGAACCTGGCGCATGTGTCCAGCGTAGTTCCTGCCGGAGCAGCCTGGCAGGTCATAGGTATCAGTCAAGAGCAATGGCTCTTGATAAGCACTGCCTTAGCACTGGGTGGAAACATTAGAGTTGGGCTCGAGGATAATTTCTATCTGTCTCATGGCGAGATGGCTGAAGGAAACGGGCCACTGGTAGAGAAGGCGGCAGGGATGGCACGCGATGTCGGCAGGGAGCCGGCAACGGTGGAAGAAGCTAGAGCCATCCTGAGATTGAACCAACCAGAGGAGGGGACCAAAGAGGCGAAGTAAGCCGGATATGACAGAAGTTCCATCACCTATCACAGGGAGTGTCTGGAAGGTATTGGTGGAGAACGGAGCGTCGGTTGGCGAAGGCGAGACTATTGTGATCCTCGAATCGATGAAAATGGAGATTCGGGTGAAGTCTCCACATAATGGAAGGGTGGTTGAGATCCGGGTGAAGGAAGGCGACTCTATCCTCGAAGACGATATCATCGCTATTATTGAATAATGCGCATCGCAATTTGCAGGCTAGAGGCTAAGCAATATGGACTTCACATTTACCGAAGACGAACAAGCGTTTAGACGAGAAGTTCGCCAGTGGCTTGAGCAAGAGATCCCTCAAAGGTGGATTGAGCTTGATCCGGGAATCTGGGAAGAAACCGAGGAATCCTGGGCGCTTGCACGCGAATTCCAGCGTAAGTTGGGTGGGAGAGGTTGGCTGGCAGCAGCATACCCCAAGGAATACGGAGGCCTGGAACTGAGCCACATGAAACGGCTTATCCTTGCCGAGGAGCTGGCTTACAGCAGAAGTCCAATAAGCATTGAGGAAGAAATCACAGTCAATTGGGTGGGGCCTTCCATCATGCTCTTTGGCACTGAGAAACAGAAGAAGAACTATCTAACCAAGATAGCCAAGGGAGACATAATCTTCTGTTTGGGGTATAGCGAGCCGAACGCTGGTTCTGACCTTGCCTCGCTTCAAACACGCGCCGTAGAAACTGGCGATGAGTACGTGATTAACGGCCAGAAGACTTGGTGTAGCTATGGTCATCTTGCTGATTATTGCTGGCTTGCTGCCAGGACTGATCCTGATGCTTCCAGGCACGAGGGGATCAGCATATTCGTTGTGGATATGAAGACCCCCGGAATTGCTGTACGTCCGCTGATAAATATCCTGAACAGGCACTCTTTCAATGAAGTCTTCTTCGACGATGTACGCATCCCGAACGAGAACCTGGTAGGGGAAAAGAACAA
>CAZLCQ010000146.1:0-2707 GCA_964557995.1 uncultured Dehalococcoidales bacterium | reverse complement strand
GTTCGACAGAATGAGACAAATAGTCTTTACTGATTTGGATGGCACCCTTCTGGACTCGAGGACCTATTCCTGCGAAAAATCACTGGCGGCGATAGAGGGACTTAGGGAAGACGGCATACCTATCATATTTTGCTCAGCCAAGACCAGGGCAGAGCAGGAGATATATCGAGATGAATTGGGGCTGTTTCACCCTTTCATAGTGGAAAACGGAGGCGCCATTTTCATCCCTCGAGCCTATTTCCCATTTCCGTTCGATTATCACAAAGCTGTGGATGACCTTCTGGCCATCGAGTTGGCAATCCCTCGCGGTAGAGTCAGGAGATTGCTGACCAAAATCGGCAGGGAGAACGATTTCCACTTCAAAGGCTTTGCCGATATGAGTGCGGTTGAGGTAGCCGAGATAACGGGGTTGCCTCTCGAATCGTCCAAACTGGCCCAGCAGAGAGAATACGATGAACCAGTGGAGTTTGACTCGTCAGGGAAGGATGTGAGTGAGTTTCTGACAAAGCTCGGACAAGCTGGTCTCAATTGGTCTTATGGAGGGCGGCTTCATCACGTCATGGGAGGTGGCGGCAAAGGGAAAGCAGCGGAAATCTTGAGCCGACTATATCGCAAAATGTGGGGGGAGATAAGAACCGTCGGGTTGGGCAACGGTCTGAATGATCTACCTTTGCTTGAGCAGGCTGATATACCCATCCTGGTACAGAAAAGGGATCATAGCTGGGAAGATATGAACTTGCCTCGCCTGCGCAAAGTCCAGGGAGTCGGCCCTGAAGGCTGGAGCAGAGCAATTGCAGAGATATTCGGAAGCTGACGTAAAACTCAGACATACTGATGGGTAAACATAGAGCCCCTGAAACCATCGTTTCTCAGGAGGTAACGGACTAGCCTACAAACTGTGGCAGCAACTGCGAGTTTGATATTATGGCTTGAGGCGATACGACATGTTTATTGAGAGTCCAAGGTACACAGAACGTTTTGGTTCAGTGAGAATGAGCCATGTGCAGAGGGTGATATCTCTGGACTCAGGGGCGAAAAGAAGACCACATTCCCGTGGCACCACAGGAGTGAAACAGATAGATGAGGAAACGATTCGACATTTTGAAGGCAGGATGGCAATCGTTATCCCAACGAAAGATGAAAAACTCAGACTACTGGAAGGAGTGGTTAGCGGGGTGCCCCATGATTGCCTGGTGATAGTAGTTTCCAATAGCCAGAGGAAGAAAGTCGACAGATTTAGAATGGAAGGCGATGTCCTGGACCAGCTTTGTCGCTTCACCCTCCGCCAGGCCTTAATCATTCATCAGAAAGACCCTGCCATCGCCACAGCAGCTATGGAGGCCGACTACAGCGACCTCCTGGGTGAGGATGAGTTGGTGCGTGATGGCAAGGGTGAAGCCATGATAATAGGACTACTGGCAGCCAAGGCAGCAGGCAAGGAATACGTTGGCTTCATTGATGCCGACAACTACTTCCCCGGATCGGTGCTGGAGTATGTGAGGAACTATGCCGCCGGCTTCAGCCTGGCGCAATCTCCCTACAATATGGTGAGAATATTGTGGAGATATAAGCCCAAGATTTCGGCCGGGCTATACTTTAGAAAGTGGGGAAGGATATCGGAGATCACCAACAAATACCTGAATAGCCTGATATCTACCAAAACCGGATTTGAAACCGAGATTGTGACAACAGCTAATGCCGGTGAACATGCCCTCAGCATGCAGCTCGCGGAGATCCTGCCATTTGCGTCGGGATATGCCGTTGAATCTCAAGAGTTAGTATCTCTATTCGAAAACTTTGGCGGCATCCTGCCTACAAAAGAATCAAAGGCGATGGAGCAAGGAATAGATATACTGCAAATTGAGACCAGAAACCCACACCTGCACGAAGAGAGGGGAAATCAGCACCTCAATGAGATACTGCTGTCCTCCATGAGCACCATCTATCACTCACCCTTGTGTGATAAGGAAGTGAAGCAGGCGATTATGGCGGAGTTGACCAGCCAGGGGATTCTCAAGGACGGGGAGTCGCCCTCTCCTGTCCATATCAATCCTCCGCTAAACAAGGTGAAGGTCAACAAGTTTGTAAACGCTATAAGAAGAGAGATCGATAAATACCACGTGTTGCACTAAAGGGGAATTTCACGACGAGACCGTGCCCGGCTGGATAGTCTCACCTGGCCAGATCTTCATTCCTTGAGAGAGCTTACTCCCTTTCTCAACCAGTACATCGTCACCCAGAATGCAGTCATCCGGAATTTCACTCTCCTCACCAACATGACAACGGCAGGCAACCAGGCAGTTTCTCGCCTTAGCTCCCTTGCCAATTTGACAGTCCTGCCATAATACCGCGCCTTCCACTACAGCGCCTTCCTGTATACGGCATCGTGCCCCCAAAACGACAGGCCCCTTCACTATACAATTACCATCAATAAAACAGCCTTCGCCGATTATTGCCGGCGCCTCAATTCGGGCTGAAGAGTGAACAAAGCTCTCCCCTTCAAATCTAATACCCTCATCGCCTACATAGCGTGGGAGTAGATCGTGGTGCAACTTCAAGTACTTGTCTGGCGTGCCTATGTCAATCCAGTAATCCTGAAAGGGATAGCCATATACAAGCTGTCCCGCTTCCAGAAGCGGTGGGAAAACATCACGCTCAAACATGGAGAACGTATTGGGGGCGATGTGACTCAAAATATCGGGTTCCA
>CAZLCQ010000145.1:1174-2716 GCA_964557995.1 uncultured Dehalococcoidales bacterium | reverse complement strand
TATTTCTTCTCCAGTCCCTTTTCCTTCTCGTATGCCTTCGTTCGCTTGTCTACCTCATCAGCCTTTTTGAGCAGGTAGATCATGCCACCCAGGCACAGTAGGAAAATCCCAATCCCAATGGGTCCTGACCAATATAGAACTAACCACATATCCATTCTTTCCCTCCTTCGACTGAACACTCAGTCTTGCTACCAGATTGTATGTGTAGGTATACACCAAAGTCAAGAGAGGCAGCGCCAAAACTCGTTTCGCACCGGGCCGAATCTACTAGAAGAAGAGGCTGCCTCAAAACAATGAAGAGGAGCCATCATAGAAGCGTCTTCGTCGTAGGCCGGCCAAAGTGATTTTGTTGTAGAATATCATCTATGACCCTATATATTCTGAAAGGAGCTATGCCATGAGCCGTGTCGATAGAGTTTACCTATTCATAACAGTCTTCCTGCTTATCGCCGCAGTAGCCGGCGGTATCATGCTAGGTCTGCAACGCAGCGGGAACCAGCCTATGGAGATTGTTCTATCTGAAACAGAGCCTCCAGAGCAAAACGGCGAGCTTTACATCGGCGGCGCTGTAGCTAACCCCGGCATCTATCCCTGGCAAGAAGGTGACACTCTGCAGACTGTCCTTTTAGATGCTGGAATTGAGTCTGACGCCGACCTCAGTCACATCGAGATTCACATTCCATGCGAAGGTGAAGAAGAATCTCCTCAGAAGATAGACATTAACCGGGCCGAGCCCTGGCTGCTAGAAGTCCTGCCCGGCATAGGCGAGGTGCTAGCCCAAAGAATTGTAGATTACCGCAGCAAAAATGGCCCGTTCAGAATAGTCGAGGACCTGCTTAAGGTCAGCGGCATCGGCGAAGCGACATTAGAAAAGATAAGGGACTCCATAACCGTGTCGGACTAGGAAGCCCTCTTCAAATCCGCCGACCGGGCTACCCATCATCTATAGAATACATCGCAATCATGATTGCAGCACCTGCCGAGGCGCTATTCGCTTCAACTTAGCTGGTAGTTAGCTCGTCGTCAGGTGCGTTGGCGGATGAATTCGCCGATCCTGTCGATTGCCTGTTGTCCTTCCGGGAGCATGGCGGCGAACATATGCCACATATGGATCATATCATCCCATGGCTCTAGAATAACATCCACGCCAGCGGCTCGTGCCCGGTCAGCCAAACGTGCGGCATCATCGAATAGGCATTCTGCAGTTCCTACCTGAATCAGCAGCGGAGGTAACCCCGTCAGGTCTGCATATAGAGGAGACGCTAAGGGCGTACGAGGGTCGGTGTTCCCAAGGTAAGCCTTCGCCAGCATCAGTGTACCATCTCTAGTTGCTACAGGGTCTATCTCCGCTTTAGTAACCATAGATTCCCCTAGGCATTCAAGGTCCACCCATGGCGATAGACAGATCCCTGCCCGCGGTAGTGGTTCGCCCGCATCTCGTAGTGCCACGAGCGTTGCCACAGTCAGACCTCCGCCAGCGGATTCGCCGGCAATTACCAATCGAGCAGGATCTACCCCAACAGAAAGAAGCCAGCGGTAGGC
>CAZLCQ010000145.1:0-1074 GCA_964557995.1 uncultured Dehalococcoidales bacterium | reverse complement strand
TTCCTCCTTTCCGAATCCACTGCTTGGGTTATGTTTTCCCTCTAGCCTCACCTTCACTTTTCTTCTGCTGCTTCTTTGGTTTCTTCACCTTTTTCCCGTTCATATTCTCCTCCTCGAAATCCGCTGGCCGGGCTCACCCAATCGTCACTGAAACATTGAATTGCCTATATTTCTTTGGCGGGAACAGCGCTTAAGGTTTCGACAAGGTAACCTGTCTCAATTCCTATGTCCACCACGAAGCTCATGGCTTTCTTGGGATCAGGTGCTTCAAAAACAACCACGCCGTCATACCTTCCAAAGGTAACATAAACATCATGGATCGTGATTCCGCGCGGGGCCTTCAGCTTTCTCAAATAGGCGATAGCCTCTTTGCCCTTTCCTTTCGGTGATAGAAGACTCATGAATAACATAGCTGACCTCCTTTCTTTGTTCTATTATCCAGCCACGTCTGCCGGCTGGGCTACTTCTTTCTTACGCAGGGGTGTTCTGCAACTTCACCGTGGCATTCCTTGATTTGCTCAGGACTGCATTCTCCCGGCTTGCCTTTCAGCTTCTCCGGGTGTTCGCATATCCTTCTGCCTTTTGACTTGTCCATTTCGGTAACCTCCTTCATAAGACCGGCCAAATCGCCAGCATGGTTTCATTTTACCACTTCAAGCAGGGACCGTGTTCTCCCCTGACTGGACGCAGTATTACTCAAGAGAGAAATACTCTTTGGTAATGGGGTCAATGGCGAATTTCCTCTCTGCCTCCACCAGGGGGCTATAACCGGGATAGCCATATTTCCCAGCAGTGAGCTCCAGGACTATGGCCTGCTCCCCTTCTAGGGTATAGTGAGTCACTTTCAACCCTTCAAAATACACTTTGTAGCTGAAGGTCACCCCTGCACTCACCATTGCGTTCTTTGAAGCGGGATTCTGTATCGCTATGCCTCCATACCTCGGGATTTCGCATGTTCCTTCGGCCAGGTAGACTTCCTGTTCCTGACAGTCTGGATAATGTTGGAAGCTTCTTCTGTCAACCAGATTATCGAATTCATCCTTGGACGGTAATATATAGATATTTACCGGCTCA
>CAZLCQ010000144.1:0-2724 GCA_964557995.1 uncultured Dehalococcoidales bacterium | reverse complement strand
GTGGGAGCCTCTCATCCAGCCTTCTACTATGTGAGGAGATGCAAATGGTTCAAGTATTTCGCCCACGGCGGGAAATTTCCCTTGCGAGCGAACGATGCAGACAGGGTCATCTTTGCCTACGTATCGGCCGGCCATGAGAGACAATCTCTGGGTGGAGGAGACAGCAGCGATTTCACCACTCTCCTTATGGGACACCGCTTTAATCGAATAGCGTCCTGGTGCGCCGATAAAAACCAGCATGTCGTAAATCTCCTCGGGAGTATTAAAAGTGATTTTTTTGTGGTGTTTGACGTCGTGGACTTCAAAGATGAAGCCAGAGTGCATATTTGAGGCAATAACCAGACCAATGGTGTTGAAAGGGTCAGCGAAGATTTTGTATAGAGGGAGATTCCAGGCGCCAGACGCCGTCTTATCTGCCATAAATATGACTATGGTTTCAGCCTGGCGCTCGGAGAATTGCATCTCAGCTGTACCAGGTCCCATCCCCTTGATGTTACCGGAGAAAGCATCAGATAGAAGGTCCTGCCCGGCACCATGTAACTTCAGACTCTTAGCTACGTTAGTGCCTTCCACGAATGTATCCCAGGCCAACTTATGGATTTTCTCGCTATCCTCGCCTTGCTGATGGGTCATTATCAACTGGAGATCGTCGCCGCAGACTGTAACATGATAATCTATGAGCAACCCCTTGCCTTTGGCATGTTCCAGTTTCTCCTTGGCCTTTTGTATTACGTCGGGATGGCTGGATGAATGTCCGACATAGCCACCGATGTCTGCTTTGATTACGCTTAAAGTCAATTCCATTTCACCCCCCTCGCTGGTAGTTTAACAATGGAAAGTGGTGAACGTCAATCTGGGATAGAAACCAATCCCTCTTCACTGCTACCTAAAGCCTCCACCCTATTTTGCTGATAGAGTAAGGCAGTGCAAGCCGCCACCGCAGCATCACACAGGTCGTGGTCGAACGTGTCTAAATATGGCTTAGGCCCAGGTAGAATGTCTCCTAGCTTATCCCTGAGGAAGCTCATCCGTTGTTCTGTAGTTTTCTGGGGTATGGTTTTGCCAAGGAGGCGGACTTTGCTAGCGAAGGGATAGACCTCAATGACCTGACCAGCTTGCTTCACCTCGCGGCCAACGCTAGTTTTGAGCTCAATGCCGCGGTAAATCAAGTCCTTGATAAAGGTGTTCTTGCTGGTGGGGTAACAAGGAATCCCTTGTTGCCTCAATTCCTGGTCACATTGCTTGTTCTTCCTTGGGAATTTTGGCTTGCAAGGACAACTTTGCTCAAGACAGCATAACCCCAGTGGCAAGCTCAAGGGGGCGTCAATGGCTATTACTTGAGGTGAATAGAAATCTAACAGAGCGACGATATCTCTATTCTCCGTTAAGAAGCCAAGGTAAACAAGTTGTGATTCGCCATCCAATCCTAAACAAGCGCTAGGTTCAGCTTCTGTTGAGGTCAAATCAATGCCCAAAAAAGCGGGATACTTCACGTTACTGGAGAAGACTTTTTCCCTGACCGTTTTAAGATCTCTCTAGCTGCCACCATACCTGAAGCTGAAGCCTGGACCAGGCCCCGGCTGACACCGGCGCCATCGCCAGCAGCAAACAGATTACGGATCTCGGTCTCTAAACAGGGGGTTAACTTCAGCCGACTAGAGTAAAACTTAACCTCTATCCCGTAAAGCAAAGTCTGGGGGGAAGCGACGCCAGGAACTAGTTTGTCCATCGCTTGAAGCATTTCCATGATGTTCCTGAGATAGCGATAGGGCAGTGCAAAGCTCAAATCTCCGGGGGTTGCCGCTTTTAAGCTTGGTTCGATAGGATTATTCTGTAGGCGAGCTTGTGTGGAGCGGCGACCATCCATTAAGTCCCCCAATCTCTGCACCAGCACGCCGCCACTAAGGATGTTAGCTAGCCTTGCTAGATACTTACCGTAGGCGATAGGTTCGTGGAAAGGCTCGGTGAAGGTGGTGCTGACCAAGATGGCGAAGTTAGTATTTTTTGTTTTGGGTTGGGCATAACCAATGCCATTGACTGTAATCACGGGCTCGGAGCCGCCTGTGGACTCCATAATCACCTCACCTCCAGGACACATGCAGAATGTTCTAACCCGGTCATTGAAACTTCGGGAATAAAATTCGAGTTTCGATTCATACAATGTCGAAGTCAACTTCTCCATGATTGTCATTGGCACTTCTATTCTGCACCCTACATCTATGGGATTGGAATCAAGGCTCAGTCTGAGTCTCGTGGCTTCATTGCACAGCCATTCCGCCCCCTCTCTCCCCGGGGCCAAGATTAAGTAGCGGCAGCTTATGTCTTGACCGCGGTCGGTCACTATAGCTTTGACCACGCCATCCTCAACTACTATATTCTTGACTGTTGTTCCTAGTCTTATCTCTAGTTTTGGCGACAGACAGTTTTGCATTGCCTTTAATGTTTTGTGGCAAAGTTCTGTTCCCAGGTGACGGAGCTTGACAGGGATTAATGTGAGCCCGACTGAGGCAGCCTCCCGCTCCAGTTCAGCTGTATTTTTCCCAATTCCGTAAACCTTGGGAGGGGCGCCAAATTCGAGATAGATGGCATCGACATAATCTATGAGTGCTCGGGCTTGCTCAGACCCCACCAATTCTTCGAGCCGGCCGCCCACCTTAGTAGACAAGGTCAGTTTGCCATCGCTAAAAGCTCCAGCACCTCCAAAGCCACTGACTAAATGGCATG
>CAZLCQ010000143.1:0-2756 GCA_964557995.1 uncultured Dehalococcoidales bacterium | reverse complement strand
AAGAAACCTACGGAGTTATCGTTTATCAGGAGCAGGTGATATTTATCGCCCAGGCTCTGGCCGGCTACAGCCTGGGCCAGGCTGATATTCTTCGCAAAGCTATGGGCAAGAAGATACCCGCTGTGATGAAGAAGGAAGAGCGCAATTTCATCGCCGGAGCCAAGAAAAAGGGCATTTCGCCCGAATTGGCTCAGGAAGTATTCTCCCTGATCGAACCCTTCGCCGGTTATGCTTTCAACAAAGCCCACAGCGTCAGCTATGGCCTACTTGCCTACCGCACCGCCTATCTCAAGGCAAACTACTCGGTTGAGTACATGGTGGCCTTTCTCAACACTTATTCGGACAATATGGAGAGAGTCCGTTCTGCGGTTGCTGAATGCCGAAGGTTGGGCATCAAGGTACTTCCGCCAGATATCAATAGGAGCCACGCTAGCTTTGCTATTGAGAAGGACGATGAGAATAATCATGCCATCCGGTTTGGACTTGCTTCTATCAAGAATGTCGGAGTTTCTCCGATTGAGCATATCCTGTCAGGTCGCAATGAGGAGGGGGATTTTAAGTCCCTAGAAGACTTCTGTTATCGAACCGACCTTCGCAACATCAACAAGAAGGTATTGGAAAGCTTGATCAAAGTCGGCGTCTTTGACTCGCTGGGCAGCCGTAAGACGCTACTCGATTCCCTGAACAAGATTATCTCCTTATCTCAAACCAAACAAAGGGCCAAGGAATCGGGACAAGTCAGCATGTTTGACTTATGGGGTCAAAGCTCCCCCACTACAAAGGTTAGCTGCGCGCAGGGCGAGGAAGACGTATCCGTCAAACAGAAGGTCATATGGGAAAGGGAATTGCTAGGTGTGTATTTCTCCCAACCATTGGACTTCCTCTCCAAAGAAACGTCATCGCCGGGCACGGTTTCCTGCGGTGAAATCAACCGAGATATGGTTGAGGAAACAGTGACTGTTAGCGGAATGGTGGTGTCGGTACGACAAGCCCACACCAAGGATAATCGCCCCTTTGTCGTCGCCTCCATTGAAGACCTGGAGGCCAGTATCGAGGTTATCGCCTGGCCCAGACTCTACGAAAGCACCCAGGCGATATGGCGGGAGGGCAACATTCTCAGCATCAACGGTGTAGTGAAACTAAGGGACGGCGAAGTGCAGCTAAACTGTCAGGATGCGATGCTGCTTCCTGTCAGACAGGAAGTCCTCAAGGAGCCCCAGCCTCGGCATGTCGTGATAGATGTCAACCAGTCGGGCGAAGCCGAGAAAGACGTCGAATGCCTTCACAGAATTGTGGATATACTCAAGAGCTATCCCGGCCAGGATAGCGTTTCTTTGATAGTGCTCGGCGATGGCGAAATGACTAATCTCGAGATGCCCAACATAACAGTCAATTATTGCGCCGAATTGGCTGGAGAATTGAGTGAGATAGTAGGTGAAGGCAACCTCAGGCTTGAACCGTAGGTCAAGTCTGGACTGCCAGGTGGCCCCGGAAGGAGTCGACCAGGCTGTGATGTCATAGAAATAGACGGGGTGTGTGTTTCCTGCTATGTTTGAATCCCATGTTTGACTTGATTCGCTCGGGCAGTATTACCTCGGCTTCGGGATTCCTGGCTGGGGCGGTGCATGCTGGAATAAACGGCAAAGATGAGCTTGATTTGGCTATTCTTTGGTCCGAGGTGACCTGCAGGGCTGCCGGTGTTTTTACTACCAACCAGATTAGGTCAGCACCCGTTGTTTTATGTCAGAGACACATATCAAAGGGACGGGCGCAGGCTATAGTGGCCAACGCCGGTTGTGCCAATGCTTGCGTGGGCGAGCGAGGACTGACAGATGCCGCAGAAATGGCAAAGCTAACAGCCGAGAAGCTGGACATACCTGTTGAGAGAGTCCTAGTCGCTAGCACCGGTGTCATCGGTGTGCCCTTGCCTATGGATAGAATCAGCGCCGCAATTCCCAGGGTGAAGTTGACCAGAAAGGGCGGTCATGATCTTTGCCGGGCAATAATGACCACGGATACCAGACCCAAAGAAATAGCTGTGCGCGTAGATTCGAAAGCAGGCAAGTTCGCCATTGGTGGGGTGGCCAAAGGGGCCGGTATGATCCATCCCAACATGGCTACAATCCTTTGTTTCATCGCCACTGATGCCGCGGTCAGTGCCGACTTCCTGCGTCCGACACTACACGCGGCGGTGGACGACTCTTTCAACATGATCAGTATCGATGGCGATACCAGCCCCAGTGATTGCACATTTCTATTAGCCAACGGCTTAGCTGGCAACGAACCTGTTGATTTCAGCAACGGCGAAGCTTTTCAGGAAGCTCTGAACGCAGTTTGCACTCATTTGGCTAAGTCCATAGCCCGGGACGGCGAGGGAGCCACAAAACTTATTGAAGTCGGGGTAGAAGGCGCAGAGGACGAGGTTTGGGCCCGCCAGGCAGCCAGGGCCGTCGCTAGCTCATCGCTGGTGAAAGCAGCCATCCATGGCAACGATCCCAACTGGGGGCGTTTCGTTGCTGCCCTGGGTCGAAGTGGAGCCAGGGTGAGAGAAGAGAGGTTGAATGTTTACTTAAACGATATTTGCGTCATGAAGCAGGGCCGTCCTGCATCCTTCGGCAGAGCAGAAATGATATCGGCTTTGCGCAACAGCGACAACGTGTTCATAAGGCTATGCCTCAATTTAGCAAACGGCAACGCCACCGCCTGGGGCTGCGACCTCTCTGAGGAATATGTTACTATTAACAGCGCGTATACAA